>NC_019748.1:300000-447500 GCF_000317575.1 Stanieria cyanosphaera PCC 7437
GTCAAATAACCAGACTTCTGCTCTTTGGGGTAAGCGTAAAGCCACACTAGATACATTGCGCGCTCTGGTAGGTACTCCAGAACTTGTTCCCAAAAAAGTAATTTCCACAGTATTTTTTTTCTTTACTTTATCCCAATCTAATAAAACATCTTAGCAGCATTTTATTTTTGCTTGATTTATCGAATATTTTCGGTTGACGTTTTAAGTTTAGATAGTCAACACTGGTGAATTGATTTGATAGATAGAGTAAGATTTTGTTTAAATTTATCTCAAACCAGATTTTATCGTAGGGAGAAATAACTATTCTATGAGTCGGCAAAATTACTCAACCCTAATCAAATGCTTGCTCAAGCAATCTATCTTAAATCAGAAACACCATTGGTGGTTATCTGCTGTAATTTGGATTTGTTTAATCTTTCCTAGTCAAGCACTCGAATTGAGAGTGGCAATCAAAAAAAATGTCGCTGATCTTAAAGTAGGTAGTTCTACTAGTGCCATTGTTAAAGATGGTGCAGGAAAACCAATTGGTGAACTAAATCCAATGGCTGCCTTGGCTGCTCAACCTCAAGGAAATGGAATTGGACTAGATCGTCTGAATGCAGGTGAAATCATTATCGAACCAAGTCAAAAAGATGGTTTAGTTTGGATAGGCGATCGCTGGTATCGGGGACGAACTCATCTAGTGCGTCAGGGAGATACTCTTACCGCTATTAATTATGTCGATTTAGAAGACTATTTATATAGTGTTGTCGGTGCTGAAGCCGTCGCTACTTGGCCTTTAGAGGCTCTTAAAGCTCAAGCTGTAGCTGCTCGTTCCTATGCTCTTTACAAAAGTTCTACTGAAAGAAGTAGTCTTTACGACCTTGATACTACAATCGGTACTCAGGTTTATAAAGGATTGGATACCGAATACACCACTACTCATCAGGCTGTCAACGGTACAGCAGGACAAGTAATGACCTACAATGGCAAAGTAATTTTAGCAGCTTTCCATTCTTCTTCTGGTGGTCATACCGAAAACGTTGAAGATGTTTGGACTTCTCCTCTTCCTTATCTACGCGCAGTAGTTGACTACGATCAGCAATCTCCAGTTTTTCAGTGGGATAAAGTTGTCTCAGCCCAACAAATGAATAATTTAATTGCAGGAGTGGGTACAATTAAAACTATGGTTCCCGAAGAAACTACCCCTCATGGAAGAGTTGTTAATATGAAAGTAGTAGGCGATCGCGGAACAACCGTAGTTACTGGTGCCGAATTGCGTAAAGTTTTAGATTTACGTAGTACTTTGTTCCGTGTTACAGGTGACGGTGCTAACTTCCGAATTTATGGCAGAGGCTTCGGTCATGGTTTAGGATTGAGTCAATGGGGAGCTTATTATCTTGCCAAACAAGGTGTTAAATATGCTCAAATCCTTTCCCACTATTATCAACAGGCTAATTTATCTCAAATCAACCGTTAGTTTGGTTGCTTTTTAGCTCAAATTAAAATCATCCTTGCTCAATGTCATTCATAATTCAAGATAATATATCTTAATCATAATTATCAACCCTGAGCAGGTCTACTGAAAAGTTGAATTCGTTAACTATGTTAACTAAGTTGAATAGTGATGCTAAACAGTCATCTCGAATATTGTTATTTTCCCAAAGAGGATTAAGGTATCAAGCTGCGAATTGTTGCTTGTACGAATTTGAAGATTTGATTGCTGATTTTGACCGAGTAGATTTGTTTGTTCCCAGTAACGAATATGCTTTTTCTCGTAAACTGCACCGAATTATCAAATATGTCACCAAATCTGACTCTTGTGCTACAAAAATTAGTCCTTTTCCCAATCAATCTACTTTAGATCAAGAATACGATCTACTATTTGCGGTTTTAGATAATCCCTGGCAAATCTATTTACTTGATTCAATCAAAAACTGGCGGGACAAATGTAAATACGTAGCTTGTTATATCGGTGAACTTTGGCAACCCGAACTTGATAATTGGCGATTGTTACAAGAACCATTTCAATATTGCGATCGCATTTTTCTGGGTGTTGAACATACAGTAAAACCATTATCTCAACTAGTCAATATTCCTTGTAGTTATCTAGCACCAGGAGTAGACACGGTTTTATTTTCTCCCTATCCCTTTTTACCATACCGTAGTCTTGATGTTTGTTATGTCGGTCGTCGCGTACCCACAATTCATCAAACGCTTTTAGAGTTAACTACCAAGAAAAACTTTTTTTATTATTACGATACTGCCAAAAAATTACAGCTAGAAGTTGAAAATCATCAAGATCATCGTCGTTTACTCGCTAATCTTTTAAAAAGAAGTCGATATACTATTTGTACTTATGCAAAGTTTAATCGTCCTGAAGAAACAGGTGGTAATCAAGAAATCGGCTATCGTTTTTTTGAAAGTGCAGCAGCAGGAACAGTGATGTTGGGTATTCCGCCTAAAACTGCTACCTTTGAAAAATATTTTGGTTGGTCTGATAGCATCATTGAAATCGATCTCAATACCCGTGATATTGATAACATTATTACTGAATTAGATACACAGCCAGAAAGATTAATTCGTATTAGTCGAGATAGTGTAACCAATTCTTTACAAAAACACGATTGGGTTTATCGTTGGCGAGAAATATTAACTGCTTTTGGACTCGAACTTACTCCTGCAATGTTAGACCGAGAAAAATATCTTCAACAACTAGTTGATAGTATTCAAGCACAAGCCTTGGTTTAAATTGATTAGTTATAGCACCTACTAAAAACCTAAACATTCTTAGTCATATTTAGGCTTGAGGCTCGGTGAATCCTCAAATATACGATTTGATTGTCTACTGGCATGGCAGAGAGACAAGCTCATCTCATCAATATCACTACTAACAAGAATCTCCGAGGGTTTTTGTCCAATCAAAAAGTTCTGAACGTCTAACTCTGTTAGATTTAAGATATCGTGCAACACGATTCCAACTCGTCCAAGGATACCTAGTTTGATCCTCTGGTTGTAGTTGCTGCGGACATATTCACGCCAAATTAAAACTTAAGGACAGAGAGTGGACTTTTGACATCTCCTAGTTTTGAAAAACTAGGATTCTAAGCGTTGCTCCGAGATAGTCTTAAGACCATCTCGGAGCGCTTACGATATAATTTTTTTAAGTTACTAAATAAATCATACCGCTTCGGAACTATCAACGATTCCCTACCGACCTCGACTAAACTTATGCCTAGCTGTATCGCTACCTTTTTAATTATATTAATTGCACCTAACGCATCCGCACATATAATTCCGAATTTACTTCTATAATTACCTCTTGTAATTCTTCTAACTGAAAATCGATATTGTTCGGGTTTTTCACCAAATTTGAATAAACAATCTTCAGCTAAATAATCACTTTTAGACGTATAAGCTTCTTCGGTTTCAATAAACTTTATCCCAATAGCTTCCGCTAACTCCTTAATTCTTTTTTTTAATCTTGCTGTTGGAATAGCCACAAAATTCTGGTTATTAATTTTTCCTAAATTGGAATTTTGCTTAATCTCTTTTCCCCATCCAAATACTATATTTCCGATTTTATTCACTAAGCAATAATTAATAATAAATCTAGCTGCTTTGTTAACAACATCTCGCCTTTGACAATTACGTTTATGTGTTAAATTAGCTAAAAAACTATCCCAAGAGAAATTAGATTTGCCTTTTTTATATTTAGCTACTAATTTATTGTATTTTTGATTGATTGATTTAATCTTTTTGCCACATAGAATAAAACTTTTTCCTAATGTCGAAACACCAGTTAACCAATTATTTACTCCTGGGTCTAAACCAATTGCCTGGGAATAATCTAAGTCATTAGCTTGTTTTTTATCTGATTTATAAACATATTCAGCCCAAAGTTTTCCATTACTTGGCGTAATTCTAACTTCTACTAATTGTTCTGGTTTAAAGTCAACTCCACTAGGAATAATTAACTTTTTAATTTCTAAATTTGGTCTTGCTTCATTACTAATTGCTAATGAACAATAACCTTCATATTTATTGTATGTAACAGCTTGACTGGGAAATGTTACCTGGTTTAGACCTCCAGATTTACGATAATTAGGAAGTTTAGGTTTAATGTCGATTTCTTTTTGCCAATATTTTTTAAGCAGTTGATTATAACTTTGAATTGATTCAACAACGGATTTAATACATTGTTGAGCTTGTTGCCCACCAAGTCCAATATAGTTGTGATTAAACTTAAAATCCTTACAAAGTTGAGCATAGCTAACAGAAACATACCTATCCTTAAATTCAGAACGATAGAAATCATTCTTATCAAAAAATTCTCTTCTAGGACATCGAGCAAAATGAGCCTGTCGAACAGAAAATAAAGTGGAGTTTGACAAATTATTAGACAGATGACAAGCCCAAATTAGATAGGATTCAGTTTCATCAGAAACATTACCCGAAAGAAGAATTTTTTGAGTTTGATAGTTAGGTTTTAAGTCCTCCATAAATACTCTAGATTAATTTGTTGTATTTTAGTATACAAAGTTAAGTAAATTGCCGTGTTTATGGAGTCCAAGCTACTTTGTGGCATCAACGGGACAAGTAAGTACAGAGACAGTAAAGAGGTACATACAAAATCAGCGTTCAGCTTAGGGAGACAGGGGGTTAAAACCCCTAACTTATTTTCATCCTATGGCTAAAGCCGATAGGCTCTCAATTGGAAGATTTTATGGTAGTATAGCAATACTGGGTTAGGTTAGGACAAAGTAAGCTAGTATTAGGATTAAAGCGATCGCTAAAAAAGAAGAAGAAAATGCCTGCTCCCTATAGCTACGATTTGAGAAAAAAAGCGGTAAATGCAGTAAAAAGAGGAGAGAAGAAAATAGTTATTTGTTAAGTTATTTGACCTCTTTTACCGTAAAATTATTTCTCTAATGTATCATAGATTCCATAAGCGTTTACTGATACAATACCACGATCTATTTTTCCAATACTTACCCAAGTATTGTCGAGCCACATAATCTGTTTTTGTTCCCTTCTTTGTATCTCCTGTTTCATCAATTACTACTGTAATTGCTTGTTGTTTTAATGCTTCAAGAGTTTGATTTAATCTTCGGGCTTTTAATTCTTCTACTGACCAAGGTGAATTAGCAATAAAATGATGTAATGATTGAGGTGAAGATATTCCGACAAATGAACGCTATTTCTGGTAAGGATTTCTTTTTAATTGGTGAGATAATTCCTTGATGTAAATATTTGAAGCATTCGTAACTTCTGACTTCAACAAATAAATCATTATAAGCCTGACAATATCGATCAATGATAGAAACTGTGGGTTAAGCATCTCTCTTTAAATGTTTGAGAATCTGTAATTCTATATCGATTGTCTCATCTAGCTTGTAGCTATCTGGAGTTTTGGTTTTCTTATTTTAATTCTCGGAGAGTGACATAAGAAGGATAACTGCCAGTTTGAAACAGCCCTATATCATAAAACACGTAGGAAATTATATTTTAAGTTGCTCTTACTAGAGTAGTAAAAGCAAAATAAACTAATGAACCACTGATAATTAACATTGAAGGAACAATTAAAGCAGCTTTTGCTTCGGAAATATTCCAAATTTGGGTACATCCAGCATAAAAAGTTAGAATACTATAACAAAAACCATAAATCAACAGAATTATTATTAATAAATTTAAGGATAGAGGTACAATAAAACCAAGTATTAAAGTCATTAAACCAAGCGGAATCAAAGCAGCCCCAACAATAAATATATCTCCTTCTATACCACCACTACCTCGACAAAAATTCCGCATTAAATTGGCAATTATAATTAAACTAAAAAAAGGAATTGAACCGAGCAGTAATAGTTCTAACCAAGGAAAATTAGTTTCTGCCCAAATCATATAAATACCATTGAGAAAAAATAAATTTGTTAAGGCAGCATAAATAATTCCTACTTCCATTGCTTGCTGTTTTTCCAAACGCGCAAAAGCAGGTAATAATCCTCCTCCTGGATTAAATAAATAAATTACTAAGCTTGTTAAAACATTACTTAATAAATTACCAGACCAGCCAAATAAATCGTTAATTTGCCAATTTTTTGGATTTAAAGCTTGAATATTCTTTTTAGTTAAACGATAAGCACTATGATTGCCTTGAAGACGAAATAGTTCTGCTGCCGTATGCAAATCTTCAACTGCTGGTATACTATCTTTTAAATCTCGATAGGCTATACCCCGATAATAATAAGCTTGAGCATAACTTTTTTCATGATAAATTGCTTGAGTATAAGAAGCGATCGCTGATTGAGTATAACCGAGACGATATCTCGCTCTTCCTTGATAGTAATGAGCTTTACCAACAGTCATATCGATTTCTAAAACACGGGAACAATCTTCAAGTACGCCTTGATTGTCTCCAAGTTTATACCGCATTTCGCAACGCTTGAGATACGCCTCTACAAAATTAGTATCAAGCTCGATCGCTTTAGTATAATAATCTATAGCTCTTTGATATTCTCTTTGTTGAGATTTTTGTACGCCTTTAAAATAGTAGTCTTGAGAAGTTGAAGCAGAATTTTTGATTCTACTGGTTTGATTGGTAAAAGCACGCTCACGATCATAGCGACGGCGTTTAGTTGTATCGGAAAGAACATTGTATGCTTGAGAAATCAGTTTAAATTTTTCTGCTGCTACCAAGTCATTAGGATTAAGATCAGGATGATATTGGCGTGCAAGACGACGAAAAGATGCTTTAATATCTTGAATAGACGCATCAGAAGAAACTTGAAGAATAAAGTAGTAATCTTCAGTTTTTGCCATTGATTTACCCTATTTTGATAACTAAACCTCCAAAAACAACCTCAATCTCTTCCATAAAAGTAACAGATTGGGCAACTATTGTAACTTTACTTCATCTTAATTGAAGGGGTTTGCTCTACAAAAATTATTACTATAATTTCTTACTTTTAGAGGTTTTTTAGTTAAATTGGTGGTTCTATCGTTACAATAATCTTTATTTTCTAAACAATTGTACCGAGTTATAAGTTTGAGCAACTATAGTGATGAAGTTTGTTTTTTTTCTTGTTTAAGTTGAGGAGGCCGATCAAACAATAATTTTTTTTTGAGAAGTGATTTTGAATAATTCTAATTAACTGCTTAAAATCTGAGCGGAAATTATTTAATTGTTAACCAGCTAATTAAAACTTGGTCTTTTATTTATTTGTATGCAAACTTTTTTAATTATTTGGATTGGACAAGTTGTTTCTTTATTCGGTTCTAAATTGACAGAATTTGCGTTAGGATTTTGGATTTTAGAACAAACTTATCAAGAAACTGGAACAATCTCTCAATTTGCTCTCACAATTCTTTTGATTTATTTGCCAAAAGTAATCATTTCTCCTGTGGCAGGAGTGTTGATAGACCGTTGGAATCGACGCTATGCAATGATTTTAAGCGATTCTGTATCAGGAATAATTACTTTAGTAGTAATGTTGCTGGTTTTCACGGGAAAACTACAAGTTTGGCATATTTATGTAGCAGTCACAATTAATTCTGCGTTTGGCGCATTTCAATTACCTGCTTATCTAGCTGCGATCGCTCAACTTGTTCCTAAAGAAAATTTCAGTCGTGCTAATGGCATGGTACAAGCTTCTAGTGGGGCAGCTAAAATTGCTGCTCCTTTTGTTGCTGGTTTGTTAATGAAAATGTTTGGCATTGAAGCGGTGCTATTTATTGATCTAACTACTTTTGTCGTAGCTTTAATTACATTATTAGGCGTTAGGTTTCCTAATCATAAACGAGCTAGTCATAGAAAGACCAAGATTATCGAACAAATTGTCAACGAAACTTTATCAGCTTGGAATTACATTGTCGCCCGAACAAGCTTACTTAAGCTACTCAGTTTTATTGCGATTAGCTACTTTACAACAGGAATGTTAGAAGTAGTTTTGTGGCCTTTATTATATAAACCAGACTCAACCACTGAATTAGGTTCGGTTCTTTCAATTGGTGGTTTTGGAATGTTGTTGGGTAGTATTTTAATGACGGTTTGGAATGGCCCTAAATATTTGGTCAAAACTATTATTATTTTTGTTGGTATTCAAGGAATAATTATTTTATTAAGTGGTTTAAAAATTTCAATAATAGTAGTAGGAATTGGTGTTTTTTGCTATTTATTTTCCTTACCGATTATTGTTAGTTGTAATCAAACCATTTGGCAACGTAAAATTCCCCCACGCTTGCAAGGAAGAATTTTTGCTCTACAACAAACTATTGAAAGATCTCTGGCTATTTGTGCTTACCTTTTAGCTGGACCTTTAGTAGACCGAGTACTAAATCCTTTAATGAATGAAAATGGCTTTTTAGCTCATAGTATTGGCAAAATTATTGGTACAGGATTAGGACAAGGAATTGCTTTACTATTAATTTTACTCGGGTTAGTTAATCTAGTTGCTGCTGCGATCGCTTGGCGACAACCACGCTTACAAAAATTAGAAAAGGAACTACCAGACTTGGGGAAGTCAAATTTTAAATTTGAACAATTTGATTTAACAGAACACCATAATTCTGAATATCATTTGCACAAATCAAATTAATTTTTTTTGTTCATTGCCATGAAAATTGCTATTATTACCTCTGGTTTTCTTCCTGTAATTGATGGAGTAACTGTTAGTGGCTGGAATCGCATCCAAAAATTAAGTGAATGGGGACATCAGGTATTATTATTTTGTCCCGATTATAGTGCGATCGCTTCAATTTATCCTAATTGGCAAGATTTTACAGGTAATATTTTACCTGGAGTCAGAGTAGTCAACTTAAAAAGTACTCCTTTTTTTGTCGAATTTGAACGTAATGTAGCTTTCTATTCCTATTCAAAATTACAGGATGAACTAGAAAAATTTAAACCAGACATTATTCATGTTGATGAACCAGAACGTTTATTTGTTGGTTTCTGGAGGATAGCAGGTAAAGATTATGCTAAAAAACATTACATTCCCTGTATTAGTTTTTTCAGAACCAACTTTCTTGAATATTTAGAAGACTTTTTTCCTTTGCCAACGGCCTTACTCAACTTTCTTAAATATATAGTTAGAAAATTAATTCTTTTTGTTTACAACTCCTACGATTTAACTCTGGTAACAAGTAAAATTACTGAGCCAAAAATTAAAGACATTGGCATTAAAAATATTTGCTATAGCAATTTGCTTGGTTTTGATTCTTCTAAATATAATCTTCAATTACGTCAAACAAATTTTTTTAAAACTAACTATAATCTTCCTGAACTAGACAATAAAATAAAACTAGTATTTTTAGGAAGATTAACACCTGATAAAGGTTGGAGTTTTACTCTTAAAACATTCCCAAAACTTTTTCAAACTATTGATAAAAATAAAATTGCTATTCTGATTATTGGTGATGGAGAAATGAAGACAGAAATTTGTCAGACAATCAGTCAATTTACTCCTCACTTTTATTGTTTTGGTAGAGTCGTTCCAGAAGAAATTCCTTTACTGTTAGTCAATAGTGATTTTCACGTTACAACTTCAGAAAAAGAAACCAGAGGACTAACTGTTCTTGAAGCTTTTGCTGCTAATATTCCAGTTTTAGCTCCTCGTGCTGGCGGAGTAGTAGAAAATATTCAAGATGGAATTAATGGATTTTTATTTACTCCCCAAGACCAAGATGATTTTATTCATAAGTTAAAAATATTAGTAGAAAATCAATCTTTACGTCAGCAAATGGGAATTCAAGGCAGAAAATCAGTGATTGGTAAATATAGCTGGGAACAGGCTGTAACAAATTTATTAAATATTTGGGAAGAGCAAATTATTCGCTATCAAAATATTATTGTTGATGGTTGACGATTATTAGTAAAGTAAAAAGCGCTTCGGCGTCAGAAACGTGAAACGAAGGATCAAAGGGCGGAATGCCCCGCTTGCAAGCCCCGATGGATTCCCCACACTTGAATTAAATTCAAGTGTACCGAGCGGTAAAAAACTGATAACTGGTGTACAGACGTTCCATGGAACGTCTCTACTGGTAACTGTCATAACCTAGCTTTAACCTACATAAAGCCTTAAACTTAATTTTGCAGAGTACAAAACAAAAGATTGCCAAACTATGACAATCTCCAAAATATCTGCATTTGATGTTGAACGTAAAATAGATAAGTCGTGCGAAAAATCATTCTTGCTGGGAACTGGAAAATGTACAAGACTCAAGCAGAGTCTGTTGAATTTGTGCAAAAATTTAAACCTGAAATAGAAGATACTGCTGAAGGAAGAGAAATTGTTTTATGCACTCCCTTTACCTCTCTAACGGCAATGTCCAAAATTTTACACGGCAGTAAAATTCGTTTAGGTGCGCAAAATATTCATTGGGAAGATCAAGGAGCGTACACTGGAGAAATTGCAGGTAATATGCTCACAGAAATTGGAGTTAATTATGTAATTATTGGTCATAGCGAACGCCGTCAATATTTTGGAGAAACAGATGAGACTGTTAATTTACGTCTCAAAGCTGCACAACGTCATGGAATGATACCAATTCTTTGTGTTGGTGAAACCAAACAACAACGAGATGCAAGACAAACTGAAAATGTTATTATCAATCAACTTCAACAAGATTTAGTTGATATCGATCAAAATAACTTAGTCATAGCTTATGAACCTATTTGGGCGATTGGTACAGGAGATACTTGCGAGTCTGTTGAAGCTAATCGAGTGATTGGGATTATTCGTAAGCAACTAACTAATCAAAATGTTCCGATTCAGTACGGTGGTTCTGTTAAACCAAATAATATTGATGAAATTATGGCACAACCAGAAATTGATGGTGTACTCGTAGGAGGTGCTAGTTTAGAAGCTGATAGTTTTGCTCGGATTGTTAATTATCAGTAGTTAAAGCTTGATGGCAACCTTTTTGGTTGCCTGGAAAAAGCAATTGTGCCAGGAGTCAAAGCTAATAGTTAAGAAAAAGTTTTGTCTCAATGAAATAATTGTATCTATTTTTTTTATTATCAAAACTTAATTGTTATTTTTTCTATTGCTGATTATTTTTGCTCAAAGTTCTCTAACTAACTTAATAAGGTTAGTTTTTTTTTGCTAATTAACTAAGTTTTATATTTATCAAAAAAAACAATTATTTTTTAGTTTAAAAATAGTAAATTAAATTCTAAAGTTTCATCAAAATAAAAAAAATATCTTTTTGGTATTTAATTATTTTTCAAAAAATAAAAAAATAAATTGTTTTAGTTTATTTTTTTGTTTTATATCTATTATTTACAATATTCCTTGTGTTTAGAGTGGTTTTTAAAAGTAGATTCTTTAACATAAATTATTATTTTTGTTTTTTAAAAATCTTAGCACTTTTGAGCTTATAGTTGATTTAATTATTAGGACATGAATAAAAAACAATTAACTGAACAAAACTTGATCTATTCACTTTGAGAAAAAAAAATAAATTAAAACTAATAATCTTTAATTCTTGTTTTTATAAAATCTTTACTCAATATTTACATAAATGTTAATTTTTATAATTGACAGAGTTTCTTAAGCAAGTTAACTTCTTATATAAAGCTAATTTTTATGAATCAAAAACTTACTTATTGTCTCACGAAAACAATTTGCTTTTTATAGCATTGGTAATCTAAGAGTTTACCTATTTTACACTTATTTTTTCTACCAAAAAGACTGTTCTATTTAAGCTATTAAACATATCATGACAAGACCAAAACAAGGTCAATTAGAATCAACCAAATCTCCTTTTCGACAACTAAGACTAGCAGCAAGACTATCTCAAGAGAAATTAGCTAGCCAAATTGGTGTAGCTGTTTCTACTATTCGTCGCTGGGAAAAAGGACAAGCAGAACCGACAATGACTGTGGCACAAATGAAAGCATTTTGCCAAGCAGTCAACAAAAACTTAGACGAGTTGCCAAATTCTTTTTTACCACCATCAGATTAGTTATTTTCTGATATTTGTAAACGGAATTGATTAAAGCAAACTTTTATCTAAGATTTTGAATTAAATACTATCGGTAACACTACTAAAATGAAAATTTGTTATTTTACAGCCAGGTATGACGTTGCTTCCGCAGCGTTGTACCTTACCGACAGCTTCTAAATTAGCAAGCATCTCTGGTAGGCTTTGATTAAAACGCAAATTTTTAACGGGATAGACTAGTTGACCATTTTCAATCAAGAAAGTACCGTCTCTAGTCATACCCGTAACTTCTAAAGTTTTGGGATTAACAGAACGAACGTACCAGGCACGACTAACTAAGATGCCTTGTTTCGTTTGTGCAATTAAATCTGAGAGGCTTTGTGACGAACCTTTCATGACAAGAGGATAAAAAGCTCCTGTTGCTGTTTGTTGTTGTTGCTGCGCCCAATAACGACTATAGGAAAGAGTTTGAGGTATGCCATCTTTAATGATTTCTAGATAATTATTACTTAAGCCATCACCAAAAAAAGTACTTCCTTGTAATAAAGGGTGAGCAGAGTTACGCTGTACTTGAAGTAGAGGGCTAAAAATTCTTTCTCCTACTCGATTACCAAATTGACCTTTTTGATCGCTCCGCGCCTCCGCTCTGCCGAGATCGCGACAAGACATAAAAGAACGGCCTTCATCTGCTGCCCTAGCATCTAAATTCCAAATCACCCAAGGTAATAAACTCCCCATAGCTGCGGGTTCAAAAATTACTGTATAGTTTCCTGGTTTGATGGGACGAGGTTGCCGAGATGCGATCGCTTTTTGGATGACTTCTTCAGTTATACTTTCAAGTGGTAATTGTTCGATACTCCAGGCGGTACGATTATTCCAACTAGAACCATCTTCTTGACGAGCGGTAAAACTAAAATCGGCTTCAGTAGTGCGATCGCAAACTCTTAATCCTGCCGAATTACCAATCGCTTGTAAGGAGACTGCGCTACTAAGAGTACCTGAACCATTTACCCCTGCATTTTTGGCACGCAGACATATTTGTTGTAGCATTTCGCCTTTGGCAAGAGGAGATAAACTAGCTGTGGCAAGATCAAACGCAGGAGTTCTTGATTCATAATTCTGGGGAGGAAGTAGTGGCATCCATTCGGGATCTGCTGGTGCAAAACGAGCTAATTCTTCTGAACGACGTACAGTTTGTTTGATTGCCTCTGGATCAAGTTCGGTGGTAGAGGCAGAAGCACTACTTTTGCCAAAATAACTAATAATAGATAGTTTGAAGCGATTTTTGCGAATATTTTGACTAATTTGATTTTCGCAAAAGCGACTTAAAGCAGATTCGCTATTGCTGAGGCTAACAAACACCCCTTCAGCCTGAGATTGTTTGATGGTAGATTCGATTAATGCTAAAGCTTCTTCTTGAGTGATGAGAGTGTTGGTTGTAGCTAAAGTCATAATTAATTATTCAGTAAATAGTAATTAGCTTAAATGAGATCTAGTCAAGCTAATGGTTAATGGTTGATTGTTTTTCCCTAATAATTAGTAATTTAGTTCTTAGTATCAATCTAAACTAGATAAATAACTATCTTGAATTTATCAAATGACTTTTTCTGCTCAACTAATCGCTTTAGGACAATATCTTGCTGGAGAATTTGACAATCATCCTCAAGCTTTAGCTCAACCTGCGTGGTATGTTCATTTGCGTTTGTGGATACGACCAGTACCTTTATTTACTGAAGATAGTATTACTTTATTTGCCGAACAAGCTAGCGTAGTCAATCTTAACCAACCTTATCGCCCTCGTCTTCTACGTCTTAGGGAAAACGAAGCTTCTCCTCAACAACTGCGAGTAGAGTATTATATGTTCAAAGATATCGAATCGGTTAAGGATGCAGGGACAAATCCTCAGCTTTTGCAGCAAATAACTTTAGAACAAATTGAATTTTTACCAAATTGCACTCTCAACGTAGAATTTCAGCACAATTCAGCAAATAAATATCATTTTAAAACTTCTCCCCAGAGTGACTGTCCTTGTAGTTTTAATTATCAAGGTAAAAACTTCCAAGTATTTTTGGGTTTTGAAGTGACTCCTGAAACTTTATTAACTTACGACAAAGGTATCGATCCTCAAACAGGTAAAGGAATTTGGGGTGCTTTACTTGGTGCTTACCAATTTACTAAAATCCAAGACTTTGCTGATGAATTATTAATTTAATAAAAACAAAGTAGGGAGAATTTATGAATCCTCCCTACTTATTCAAAAGATATTATCAATAAAACAATATGCTCAAATTACATTAAACCTAATTGAGCCAAAATTCCTTTACCAGTCATTAATTCAGTTGCGATCGTGATTATAAATCCTAACATCGCTAAACGACCATTCCAGTTTTCAGCAAAAGAAGTAAAACCAAATTTATTTTCTTGCTTTTCCATGATTATGAACCTTATGATTGCAGAAGTGTAAATTAGTCAAGTATTTGTGATTTATTGTAACTATCACCGTCAAAAATTGCAACATTTCTTTATACTGTGATTGAGGAGCTTTTTTTGTATTATTTAATATAGGACAAAAATAATTCAGCAAAACTCACGCTTAACTTAGCCTCTTAACTTTGAGCATAATTAAATTAATCATCCATCAGAACGTAGTAGCTAAATTTATCAACCTTGATTAAGACAGAAACTTTAGAGTTATTAGAATGGCATCGTTTGTGTCAACATCTTTCTACTTTTGCAGCTACCAAATTAGGAACAGTGGCAGCTAGGGGATTACAATTACCAACTACCAAAACAGAAAGTCTTCAATTATTAGCCCAGACTAAGGAAGTTTATAGTTTAGAACAGCAGTTAGATTCTAGCTGGTCGTTTAAAGGGATTGAAGATATTGGAGAATCCTTAGAAAGAGCGAAAATCGGCGGACTTTTATCTGCTCAAGAATTACTAGATTTGGCTACCACTTTGGCAGGAGTCCGAAGATTACGCAGAACTATTGATGCTAAGACAGAAGATTTACCAACTTTAACTCAATTAGTCACCGAACTACGGACTTATCCAGAACTAGAACAAGAAATCCATCATTGTATCGACGATCGCGGTGAAGTAACTGACCGAGCTAATCCCAAATTAGCAGAGATTCGTAGTCAAATAAAAAGATTACGCGACAAAATCTATAAAATTCTCCAAAATATAGTTCAAAAACAGGGAGGAGCAGTTCAAGAAGCGGTAATTACCCAACGCGATGGTCGTTTTGTGATTCCTGTTAAAGCACCGCAAAAAGATTCTATTCCTGGCATCGTCCACGATATTTCTAGTACTGGTTCTACTTTATATGTTGAACCCAATGCAGTAGTTCAGTTAGGGAATCAACTCAGACAAGCAGAAAGACAAGAAAAAAGAGAAGAAGAAGCGGTTTTAAGAGCTTTAACCGAAAAAGTCGCAGCAGTACAAGAAGACTTAGAACAATTACTTGCGATCGCAACAGTCTTGGATTTGGCGACGGCAAGGGCGCGTTATAGTTGGTGGTTGGGGGCAAATCCTCCTCGGTTTGTTGATGTTAATCAAGGAGAAACTGTAACCTTACGTCAGTTGAGACATCCTTTGTTAGTCTGGCAACAACAGCACGAACAAGGTACAGAGGTTGTCCCGATTGATGTGCAAATTCAGCCTCAGATTCGGGTAGTAGCCATTACAGGACCTAATACAGGAGGTAAAACAGTCACCCTCAAGACGATAGGTTTAGCTGCCCTGATGGCCAAAGCGGGTTTGTTTATTCCTGCCAAAGAACCTGTAGAAATACCTTGGTTTGAGCAAGTTTTAGCTGATATTGGAGACGAACAATCTTTACAACAAAGTTTATCCACTTTTTCGGGTCATATTCGTCGAATTAGTCGCATTATTGAAACGTCAAGCCTACAAGATTCCCTGATTTTATTTGATGAAATTGGGGCAGGTACAGATCCCGCCGAAGGTAGTGCTTTAGCGATCGCAATTCTGAAATATTTAGCAGAAAAAGCTTTGTTAACTATAGCAACTACTCATTATGGAGAATTAAAAGCTCTTAAATATCAAGATGAGCGATTTGAAAATGCTTCAGTAGAATTTAACGATCAAACTTTAAAACCTACTTATCGTTTATTGTGGGGAATTCCTGGACGTTCTAATGCCCTAACGATTGCCCATCGACTAGGATTAAAATCAGAAATTATTGAGGATGCCCAACAGCGAGTTGGAGTTAGTGCTTCCCAAGAGCTTAATTTGGTAATTTCTGCTTTAGAAGCCGAAAGAAGAGAACAAGAAAACAAAGCCAAAGAAGCTACTAAATTATTAGAACAAACCGAACGTTTTTATACGGAAGTATCAGCCAAAGCCTCTTCTCTCCAAGAAAGAGAAAGAGAATTAAAAATATCTCAAGAAAAAGCAGTTCAACAAGCAATTCTCGCAGCTAAAGGTGAAATTGCTCAAGTAATTCGGCGTTTACAACAAGGAGAACAAACTGCCCAAAAAGCCCAAAAAGCTACAGAGGAACTCAATCAAATTGCCGAAAGGGAATTAGCCAAAACTAAACAACCCAAACGAACCAAACCAGGTTACAAACCGAAAGTAGGAGAAAGAATTAAAATTCCTAGCCTCGGACAAACAGGAGAAGTATTAAGTATTGACGAGGAGGAAAAACAATTAACTGTTCGTTTTGGGTTGATGAAAATGACAGTAGCCGTTGACGAGATCGAATCCTTAGATGGACAAAAAGTTGAAACAGCAGTTAAAGCTAAAACTGCATCATCAACTAAAACCAAACCAGCAGCGGCCAAACCACCCGTAGCAGTGAGAACTTCCAAAAATACCATTGATTTAAGAGGTAGTAGAGTTGCCAACGCGGAAGCAGATTTAGAAAATGCGATCGCTTCTGCTACAGAATCAGGAGTACTATGGATTATTCATGGTAAAGGTACAGGGCGTTTACGGGAAGGAATTCATGAATTTCTCAAACGACATCCTCAAATAGAGAGGTTTGAACTAGCACCACAAAATGAAGGAGGTTCAGGAGTTACAGTTGTCTATTTAAAATAAATTTTTAGCAGTTTGCCTCAAAGTAAACAAAGTTCAAGTAAATTCCGCCTGTTTAGGGTAGAGTAACTTGAACTATTGGTTGATTAAAGTTGACTAGTAACAGAATTAACACAAATTCCATTAACTATTTGAGTAGTTTTTTCAATGTTGAAAATAACCTGCAAACCATTAGTAGTATTAATTATAGCTTCAGCCACATTGTCGCTATTGTAGCTAAAATCATAACCATTACTTACCGCATATTTGCCAATAACTTCAGGAGAAGTTCCAATAAATTCTTGCCAACCAGAAAAAGAAGGACGAAGATCGTTTTTGTCGTTAGTACAAATTTGACTAAGTTGTTCGGTATTAGTGTCCTCATTATTTTCATTTAGATTCAAATTATTTGACCACGAATTTTGAGCTATTGTAGATGAAGACTGAATTTCTGGTTCAAAGATAATTTCATTATTATTCTGCATCACTGACGAATAATAACCATCACTATTAATGCCCACCAAATAAACAGTATGACCATCTACCGCTTGATAATAATCACCACCAAACACTAATGTAGCAGGCAACAAAATTTGATAACGAGGATTAAGCTTCGACTGTCTGTAATAAAAAAAATTATCTTCTAAACGACAAATATTGATATAAAAATTTTGGGTTTCAAAAGAATAGATTTCTTGATAATCACGTCCTATTTTTTGACAAATAGGTCGATTACTAACTAATAATAAAGAATCCTGCTTTTGATTCAAAGAGTCAGAAAAAGTATTTGTTGTTTTTGGCGTAACTTTACTAACTGCTCTTTGCCATTGCATTCCTGTAATCGTTATAGCAATAGCAATAGCCCAAGTTATATTGTACAACTTGCTCATTTTTTCAGGTGGGGTTGACTTTTGACCACGATAGAAAATCACTGCTATGTTTGTTAACTCCTCATCTTATCTAGTAGGGCAGCGGTGTATTTGTGATTGAAATCAGACTAGCGATTTGAGAAAGCTAAAAAAAACTCTAAAAATAAGCTAGTCTTGGTTTAATTAGCGTCTTAATTTTCTAGTTTAAAATTTAGTAGTAAAAAGTCAGAAAAATTAATACTTAAATTTTGTTTAAAGTTATACGCTCAAAATTTATCTTAAGTGTGTACATCTCGATAATTAACCGTTAACAACACTTTTTGATTCAACAAATACTAAAGACATCAAGACAAATTCCGCTTAAATTAGATAATTTTTCTTAATTCATCCTATAAGTCAGTAGGCAAATTTATCGTTATTAACGGAATATTTTCGGTTAGAGCAATACTAATCAAGATTAGGATCAAACAAAAACTGTCACGACGATTCATGAACCTCTCCATGTCAGAGAAGTTTGTTAAAGTATAGTACGAGCAATATTACTGAGTTTTCTTCATCATGACTGGCAAACCAACGAGTCGAGCCTATGACCTAATTCGCTCTGATTCTTTATGGCCATATTTGTTGATTTCTTTGTTAATTCATGGGTTAGCAGTAGTGGGTATTACTCATTTAGAGCGATCGCATCTAGTCTCCCTAAAACCACAACCTATTACTAAGCAACAACAGGAAAATACACCGCTTGAATTTATCGTTGTTCCTCCTGAAAAACCCAAGGATAAACCTCCAGAAACTCAACGTCGGGCAGTAAATAATTCTGTGGCAAAAGGCAAAGTCACCTCACAATTGCCTCCCTCGACTGATCAGAAAGGAAATACAGCGATCGATTCAAGTTCTCAATCTTCGTCAAAAGTTGCTTCCTCCCCAGCAGAAACAAAACCTCCTGAAACTGTCAAACCCCAACCACAACCAGTCAAACCAACCACAACCCCAACTTCAAAAGAACAACCATCACCCCAAAAAACTGAAGCAAATTCTGATGTAGCAACTCGTTTACCTCCTCAACCCAAACCTGTACCTCCTACCCCGCAACCAACTGATTCGGGTGCAGCAAGTTTACTTGGGCAAACTTATCAAAAATCTTTTCAAGATGATTTTGGGAGTTCTTTTTTCAATCTTCAAGCCAATGCTAGCGAAGAAGCACCCTATGCTCAATTAGAGGCTCAACAAGACGATCTTGCTCCATATTTTGATGAAATTAGGCGACGAGTAAAACGAAACTGGCAACCTTTCTCTCCAGGACAACAGCAGTATACAGTGCTTAACTTTGCTATTCAACGCAACGGTCAAATTACAGGACTAAAAGTAGTACAAACCTCTGGCAACGAACAAGTAGATCAAGATGCCCTCAAAGCAGTACAACAATCTGCTCCTTTTGACGCCTTGCCTCAAAGTTTTAAACGCGATCGCTTGGAGATTCAATTTAGTTTTAATATTTACATTCATAATTGATTAAAAATTTTCATTAAAAATTGCTATAAAGTCTGATGAGTTACCAAGAATCAATTGCAGCAGCATGGGCAAAAATTGAAGGATTAATTGATGGTTTTATTGTTTTACTGCCTAATCTTGTTTTAGCAGTGATTGTTTTCATCGCGTTTTTTTTTCTTGCCAGATGGCTAAAGATGCTTGTTAAACGCCTCACCCGCAGACATCGACAAGCGAGAAATTTGGGAATGGTTTTGGGAAGGTTAGCCCAAGGAACTGTTATCCTGATCGGTTTATTTGTCGCTTTATCGATTATTATTCCAACATTTAGAGCAGGAGATTTAATTCAACTGCTTGGTATTAGTGGTGTTGCCATTGGTTTTGCTTTCCGTGACATTTTGCAGAATTTTCTAGCAGGAATTTTAATTCTTTTAACCGAGCCTTTTAAGATTGACGATCAGATCGTTTTTAAAGAATATGAAGGAACGGTAGAAAATATCCAAACTCGTGCAACGATAATTAGAACCTATGATGGTCGTCGAATTGTCATTCCTAATTCAGAACTGTTTACTAATTCAGTTACCGTGAACACGGCTTTTGAGAGTCGTCGAATGGAATACGATGTCGGGATTGGCTACGGTGATAATATTGATGAGGCAAAACGATTAATTCTAGAAGCACTTGACAGTATAGATACTGTTCTGAGAGAGCCTGCGCCTGACGTACTAGTTATAGATTTGGCGGAAAGTACAGTTAATATTCGCACCCGATGGTGGATTAAACCACCACGACGTGCAGACGATCTTGAAGCACGCGATCAAGTTTTGGCAGCTATTAAAAATAAACTGACGGCTAACGGGATCGATCTACCTTTCCCAACCCAACAGATTTTATTCCACGATCAAACCGAAGAGACAGATGGCGATCGCTCTCGGCAAAGAGAAGGTTGGCCTGCTGACAACAAAGGAGTACCAAAGCCTCGTAGCATCAGCGATTCTCTGCTCAAACTCGCTCAAACACGGTCTTCGAGCAACGGTAATAGTGGCAAGGAAAAGCAAGTAAACTCAAACGATGTGCGACCATGAAAAACGTTAAACTCGGTAAGCTTTGGTATTCGCTCCACTCTAGTTATTGGTTTTTGCCAACCATTTTTGCCATTATCGCGATCGCATTGGCATTTACTATGTTGTGGCTTGATCGTGACGGCAATTATGGGCCTTTAGAAAAATGGGGTTGGATTTATACTGGTGGCGCGAATGGAGCGCGTGAGGTACTATCATCGGTGTCGAGTTCTACTATTGGCATTGCTGCTACTGCCTTTTCCATTACAATTGTGGCACTTCAGTTGGCAGCGTCTAATTTTGGGCCTAGGTTATTGCGTAACTTTATGCAGGATACCGGCAATCAAATTGTTTTGGGTACTTTTATCAGTACCTTTATTTATTCGTTATTGGTACTGCGAACTATTCGTGGAGATGGAGATGATTATGACTCCTTTGTACCGCAACTTTCTGTTACTGTGGGATTGCTTCTTGCTCTGGCTTCAATTGGGGTATTAATCTATTTTATTCATCATGCTTCTACTATCATTCAAGTGTCGCACGTCATTGTAGAAACGAGTACCGATTTAGACAGCGCAATTGATCGCCTGTTTCCAGAAAAAATTGGACAAAGTGCATCCGAGTTGAAACGACCAGTAGAAGAAATTCCCATCGATTTTGACTCCAATGTTTATCGGGTAAGAGCGCAGAGTAGTGGTTATTTGCAAGCGATCGATGATGAAGAACTAATCAAGCTTGCTTGTCAGTATAATTTACTATTACGCCTTAACTATCGTCCAGGTCAGTTTATCGTCAAAGGTAGTGAGATAATTTTGGTCTATCCTAGAGAAAAAGTTAATCGCAAGTTGCTTCAAGAGCTTAACGATGCTTTTATTTTGGGAAAAGAGCGAACCGAGCAACAAGATGTAGAGTTTCCCATTGAACAGTTAGTTGAAATTGCTCTACGTGCCATCTCTCCTGGTATTAACGATCCGTTTACTGCCATTCGTTGTATTGACCGTCTCAGTGCTGGATTATCGCGCCTTGCTCAAAGAGATTTTCCTTCTCCTTACCGTTATGATGACCATCAAAAACTTCGTGTGATTGCCGAACGAGTAACCTTTGCTGGGTTAGTTGGTACTGCTTTCAACCAGATTCGACAGTATGGCAAAAGTGATGTCGCCGTAATGATTCGTTTATTAGAAGCGATCGCAACAATTGCTCGTTACACGTCAATTCCTCAAGAACGCGAAATTCTTTTGCGTCATGCCGAGATGATTAAACGCAATAGTCAACAAGCTATATCTGAAGAATTAGACAAACAAGATCTTGAAGAGCGTTACCTAACGATTCAAAAAGAGCTTTTAGCAAAATGAATTCAACCATCTTGGTTCTTTCTAGACTATTGGCAATTAAGAGCTAATTATTGTAAAAGATAGCTTTTTAAGCCTAAATTTTGCAGCGACTCAAACGCACCTTCAGCTTTATCTTTATTACTAAATGCTCCTACTTGTAACATTGATTTACCTAAATAAACAGTAGTAAAAGCATCAGGAAAAAGCGATCGCACTTGAGACTGTTGACTACTATGATTAGCTTCTACTAAAACTCGATATTTAGCGGTTATGGGAGATGGTGAAGTAACTTGTTCATGTTCTGAACCGAATACGTCTGATAAAGTATTGACCTGATTACGAGGAAGATTAGTAATTGTGGAGGGTTGAGGAGGAAAATTGCTTTCTGAAATCGAATGATTAGTTGATGCAGTAAAAACCAGTTCCTTGTTAGGATTTGAGTCGGCAACAGAATTAGTATCTGAAGCTGAAGTAGGTAAAGCAGGAGGAGACGACACTATTGGAGAAGAATTAGAAGTAGGCGGTGGAGAATCAGGTACAGGTACAGGTTTGGGAGATGGTAGAGTTTCGTTACTGGTGAGACGAACTAAATTAGTATGAATTGGTGAAGAAGAAGGAAGTATTTGAGCAGTTTGATTTGATGTAGTAGTAGCAACCGATTGCTGAGGAGAAATAGCATTTAAAACTAAATCAGTTGATGGTTTGGTTGCTGTTGCCGTAACTTCTTGTAATCTATTCTGGGTAATAGTTCCACGAAAATCAATTTCGCCTTCTGTCTTTCCTTTTATTTCTGTTCCTACGGCTAAAAGAGGATTGTTAGTAGCATTTTGTAAATCTAGCTTGCCATTATTGCGAAACAGATTATTGCCTGGTTGAGCGGTAGTACCTAAATCTGCTTGAGCATTTGCGATCGCTACCAAGCCATATTCTTGAGAATTTTCGATCTTGTTATCGTGTAAAACCGCTTGAGAATTTCCTTCTAAAATTACCCCAATTCGATTGCCACTAAAACTATTTCCAATTAAAACAGGTGCAGCATTTTGAACCACACTGACTGCAAAACCCGTTGATTCAAACGTATTATTTTTAACTTGAGGTTTAGAAGTACCGTAAACCAATAAACCATTTCCCGCATTATTATGAAAATAGTTATTAGTAATTATTGGCGCACTATTACCATTAACAGATAAACCCGTATTTCCGTTACGAATAAAACTACTATTACTAACAGTTGGACTAGCTGATTCAATCCATAAACCATGTCCTCTAGAATGAGGATTTATAACTGTTACTCCTGTAATTTCTTTAGAGTTTTTAATTGCCGCGATCGTTACATATTGTCCTGCTGCGGTTGGACTAATAAAATAACCACTACCCTCAATAATTACATTGCTTCCTTGTCCTCCAGAAGCACCTCGTAAAGTAACATTAGTTTTAATAATTAAGGGAAATTTTTCCCCTGTTTCTTCATTATATGTTCCTGGTGCAAGAGCGATCGTAGTGTTAGGTAAAGCTTGTTGTAATGCTTGAGTAATAGTTTTTAATGGTGACGGCTGAGTACCTTCTCCACGATCATTTCCAGTCTGAGGATCGACATAAATAATATTTGTTTCCGAACTAACTTGTAGTTGAGAATTAACTGATTGAGCAAAAACAAGATTACCTAAAGGGAAAGAAAAGGCACAAGCTAACCATAAACTAAAAAAATAGGTTTTCCTGATAATATTAAGATTGCGTGGTTGGTAACTCATAGCCAATTTCCTTAAAAATTAGATCGTTTTTTTGCCTGATCTAAAGACTCAAACTAATTAGTTCAAGTTGCCTTTTAATCCTTGAAAAATAACGTATAATTGCGAAAGTTTAAATTAAATTATTAAGTGTAATTAAGTGAAACTGTTTGTTTATCATACTCCCGAACTAACTCCTACAGATTGTCTGCCTGATTGTGCAGTTGTGGTTGACGTTCTTCGTGCTACAACTACTATTGCTACCGCTTTAAACGCAGGCGCAGAAGCAGTACAAGCTTTTAAAGATCTAGACGAATTGATGAATAAATCGGCAGCATGGTTACCAGAAAAACGTCTGCGTGCTGGGGAAAGAGGTGGTCAAAAGGTAGAAAATTGCGATTTAGGCAATTCTCCCCTCGATTGCACTCCCAAACTAGTAGGCGGAAAAAGATTATTTATCAGCACTACTAATGGTACTCGCGCTCTTCAAAGAGTTGAACAAGCTCCTACTGTTATTACTGCTGCCATTGTCAATCGTCAAGCTGCGGTTAATTATTTGTTAAAAAATCAGCCAGAAACAGTTTGGATTGTTGGTTCGGGATGGGAAGGTAGTTATTCTTTAGAAGATACTGCTTGTGCAGGTGCGATCGCAATGTCTTTGCTCAACCAATCTTCAGATCTGGTTGGTAATGATGAAGTAATTGCTGCGATCGCACTTTATACCCAATGGCAAGATAATTTGTTAAAAATGTTTCATCAATGTAGTCACGGACAACGTTTATTAAAATTAGATGGTGACGAAGATTTGAAATATTGTGCCACTATTGATCTTTTAGATGTACTTCCAATTCAAAAAGAACCTGGTGTTTTTATTATCAATTGATGACAAATCGTGTCTATTTATAAAATCTTAGTTTTTGAGATATTTTTTTCAAGACTAGACACAATTGACATTAAAATTACTAAAAACCAGTCAAAGATCATGACTTTGTACCCACCTCTTGCTCAAAAAGGTGGGTGTAAACCCAAAATTGGCTATTAACTCAAGTCAGTTGAATTAATAGTAATAAACTTCGCTCCTTAGTGATGTTATTTGGTTTGAATTCTGGTGCAGCTTTAGCTACCGTTGTCGGAGTTTTAATCGAAGTACCAGTGATGTTGATGTTGGTAGAAGTTTGTAAACGCACTGCGAGTTGGTTTCCTAGAGAACCAGAAAAAGCTACTTTACGCGATCCTCGTTGTTTTAATTGTTAGAACAAAAAAAGGGAAAAGTTAGCGTGACTTCTTCAGGACTAGAATCAAGTCAAGTTAATCCTACGGCAATAGAAGTAATGTCAGAAATTGGGATTGATATCAGCGATCAAACTTCTGATCCTCTTAGTGATTTTCAAGCAGAAGATTATGACGCTGTCGTATCTCTTTGTGGTTGTGGTGTTAATTTACCACCAGAATGGGTAACCAGAGAAATTTTTCAAGATTGGCAATTAGACGATCCTGACGGACAACCAATTGAAACCTTTCGGCCTTCGCGAGGTAACGAGCGTTTAGCGGTGGGAGGATGTCAAAGGAGTTAGAATTGATTTTAAAACAATGATTTTGAACGAACGTCAATACGGCATTACTAAAACCAAAATCAAAGAATTTGAACAGGCTCAAGCTAAACTTATCAATAGTCCTGTTCCAGAAAATCGCAATGAGCAATTGCGTCACAAAGCTTATCTGGATACTATTAATAATCAACTTGAGGTATTGAGGCGGGAAATACAAGAATACGAAGAACTCAAAAAAGGTGATATCAAGATAAGAAATAGAAACAGGGCGTAAAATTAATTCACGCCACAGCCTCATAGAAACAACGGTTTGCCCTTACAGTACGTTAACCTACAACAAACTTTCTAAATAGGGAACTAATTGATTAGCTTGTACCACTCCTTCAATTTTTTCGACTGGTTGACCATTTTTAAACAGTACTAAAGTAGGTAGTGCCTGAATTTGATAATGGGATGCAAGTGCTGGATATTTATCTGTATCGATTTTCACTACTTGCAAGCGATCGCGTAAATGTCCGCCGACTTGTTCTAAAATCGGACTCATCATTTGACAAGGACCACACCAAGTAGCGTAAAAATCAACTAAAACAGGAACTTGAGAATTTTCAATTAATTCCTGAAAACTAGAAAATTTCTTTTTGACTGCCATGCTTTATAAACTGAATCCTCAGTTGATGACTTACAGCTTTATCATAACTAGAGTCATTAATCATTGGTTATTGCTTAATCAATAACTAATAACAAAGCGCGTCAGTAAGATGGTGTGTATTTAAATTTGATCATCCGTATTTTCTCCTGCCTTCTGGAGGGGCTGTGACTCGAATCGAATTCGAGTCCGAGAACAACCCCCGTCCTCCTGCCGTCTAATTTCTCTGAATCAAAAAATAAAAAGACTAAATTCCAAGTCGTTGATAAATCTCGTCTAGATTGCGAAGATGATGTTGAGGGTCAAAACAAGCACTAATTTCTTCAGCAGATAAGAATTGATTGACTGTCTCATCTTGACTAATTAACTTACGAAAATCTCCATCAATAGTATTCCAAGCTGTATGGGCGCATCCTTGCACAACTCGATAAGCTTCTTCTCGACTCATTCCTTTTTCTACTAAAGCGAGTAAGACTCTTTGGGAGAAAATTACCCCTCCATAAACATTCATATTTCGTTTCATATTGTCAGGATAAACCAGTAAATTTTTAACTAAACTAGTAGTTTCCTTGAGCATGAAATGAATTAAGATACAGCTATCAGGTAAGATTACTCGTTCTACTGCACTATGGGAAATATCTCGTTCGTGCCAAAGAGCAACATTTTCTAAAGCTGCCATAGCATTGCCTCGGATAATTCTTGCCATCCCTGTTAAACGTTCTGAACGAATGGGGTTACGTTTATGGGGCATTGCCGAAGAACCTTTTTGTTTTTTGGTAAAAAATTCTTCTACTTCTAAAACATCTGTCCGTTGTAAGTTGCGAATTTCGACAGCAAAACGTTCGATTGAAGCTCCTAGTAAAGCAAGTTGTTGAACGTATTCGGCATGACGATCGCGAGAAATGACTTGAGTTGAAGCAGTATCGGGTTCTAAACCTAATTTTTGACAGGCGATCGCTTCTACTTGAGGTTCGATATTCGCATAAGTACCAACTGCCCCCGAAATTTTACCCACGGCAATATCTTTTCTCAATCTCACCAAGCGATCGCGATTGCGTAATACTTCTGCTAACCATCCTGCTAGTTTAAAACCAAAAGTGATTGGTTCTGCATGAATACCATGAGAACGACCTACCATCACTGTATAACGGTGTTGTTGTGCTTGATAGCGAATCGCTTGAATCAGTTCTTCTAACTTTTCTAAAATTAAATTGAGACTAGCAACTAATTGTAAAGCTAAACCAGTATCTAAGACATCGGAACTGGTTAAACCCAAATGAATATATCTACCTGCGTCACCTACATATTCATTAACGTTAGTCAAAAAAGCAATCACATCGTGGCGAACTTCTGCTTCTATTTCTAAAACGCGGTTAGGATCAAAATTAGCTTTAGCTTTAATTTCTTCTACTGCTGCTTGAGGAATATAACCTAGTTCAGCTTGCGCGGAGCAGACTGCTATTTCTACTTGTAACCAGGTTTTAAATTTATAGTTATCAGTCCAAATTTCGCCCATTTCGGGCAGAGTATACCGTTCAATCACAGTCTGTGCCGAGAATACAACTGTCAATTTTACTACTATGTAGGCTTGATCTTAAATATTATTCAAATAATGTCTATTCTGTGTCTTGGTTGCACATTAACAAGGATAGTTTAATTAGGAATTGTAACTATTAACAGATGTTTAATTAGTACAAGTTATTTAAACTCAAATTATTAAGTTACTCATGAAAAAAAGATTATGTTGCTAAACATTAATCAACTAACTGAATTTGGGAAGCAAAAAATACTATGGCATTAATTTTAGAACAGATCAACATCGAAGGCATTGCTCAACTATCCTATCTAATAGGAGACGACCAAGCAGGGGTCGTTGCCGTAATCGATCCGCGTCGTGATGTAGATGTATATTTACAAAAGGCGCGAGCACTTGGTGTTAGAATTACTCAGATTATCGAAAGTCATATCCACGCGGACTTTGTTTCTGGTTCTCACGAACTCCAAGCCCGTATTGGCGCACCAATTTATGTAGGTAAAAGCGATGATTATAAGTTTGAAGCTCAACAGCTAACTGAGGGAGACGAACTACATCTTGGTAACGTTACTCTTCGGGTTCTTCATACTCCTGGACATACCCCCGAACATATTTCTTTGCTTGTTTTTGACTCTCAACAAGGGACAGAACCTTTTGGTATTTTTACTGGCGATACTTTATTTAATTTAGATGTAGGTAGACCAGACCTAGTTGGAGCAGGAACAGAAAAAGATTTAGCAGCCAAACTGTATCATTCTTTATTTGATAAAATTTTACCTTTGGGCGATCGCTTGGAAGTTTATCCTTGTCACGGTGCGGGTTCTTCTTGTGGTAAATCAATAGGTGACCGCAGACAAACTACGATCGGAAATGAGCGAGTTTTTAGCGATGCTTTTAAACAGCGAACTGAAGCAGAATTTGTCGAGTGGATTTTGAGCGATTTACCCGAACCACCTACTCATTATCGACGTTTGAAGAAGATTAACGCTCAAGGTGCGAAGGTAATGGGTTGTGTACCAACTTTACAACCCCTATCGGTAGAAGAATTTCAAGGAAAGATGGCAGAGCAAAACGTTGTTGTCATCGACACTCGTTCGATTCTAGCTTTTGGTGGTGGACATATCCCTGGTGCAATTAATATTTCTCTGCTTCCTGCTTTTCCTAATTGGGTTGGTTGGATGATTGACCCAGAAAAAGAAATTTTGCTAGTAATAGAAAGTCAACGGGATCTTTGCCTGATCACTGAACAGTTATTTCGTCTAGGTTACGATAACCTAGCTGGCTATTTGCATAATGGAATGACTAGTTGGCAAAATGCAGGATTGCCTCTACAGCGTATAGAAGAGTTAACAGTCCAAGAGTTGAGTCAACACACAAATGATTCAGAAATAACTATTTTGGACGTAAGAAGCGACAGTGAATATCAAAACGGCTTCATCCCTGGAGCAAAACACATTTATTTACCCCATCTAGAAGAACATTTGGAGAAGTTAGAGCCAAATCAAAAAATTGCCGTTTACTGTGGTACTGGCTATCGGGCTTCGATTGCAGCTAGTCTTTTACAAAAACATGGATTTGAGCGTGTAATTAATATTCCTGGCTCTTGGAAAGCTTGGAAAAATGCCAATCTGCCTGTTCAAAAACCTAGATAAGCTATTCATAATTTATCTCTAAGTTTTGATCTCAATTGTTGGTGCTGGGGTAGGTAATAAGCTTAGTACAAAAACCCTGTAAGGGCGAACTGGGTTTTGCTTCTACGATTTACAATTATGTCCTAATCTTGGTTTGTACTGCTATACAATTTCCTTTTGATTGAAGCAATCCGTACTTACATTGATGTTAAAAATCCGCCATAAGTTAAAAAAATTTAGTTAACAATGTAAAATAGCAGACTTATGACCGATATCGTAGCTATCAAGATGAGCAAAGCAACTACCAATCAAGTTAATCGTACCACTACAACTTATTTGCCTCTAGCTGTCGCCCCATCCCAAGTATTACGGGGAGAAAATTGTCTCAAAGAATCAGGAGAAGCGATCGCTCGTTTAGGAATTCGTCCTCTCATTGTCGGAGGCGATCGGACTTTAAAAATAATTCAACCCTATGTTGACTTTATTACCAAAAAACAGCAATTAATTACTTCTTCAGCAAGTTATAGTCCTGATTGTGCTGAGTCTTCTTTACAACAACTGCAAAGTGCTGTTACTTCCCATCAAGCCAATTTAATTATTGGCGTTGGTGGTGGTAAAGCCTTAGATACAGCCAAATTATTAGCTTATCAATGTAATCTACCTGTAGTTACTATTCCTACTTCGGCTGCTACTTGTGCAGCTTGGACAGCCTTATCTAATATTTATACCGAAGAGGGTGCTTTTCAATTTGATGTCGCCCTTGACCGCTGTCCCGATTTATTAATCTTAGATTATGGTTTGATTCGTACTGCACCCAAAAGAACTTTAGTAGCTGGAATTGGTGATGCTTTAGCTAAATGGTACGAAGCTTCGGTTAGTAGTGGTAGCTCTTCTGCAACCTTGACTATTGCTGCAGTACAACAAGCAAGAATTCTCCGTGATTTACTGTTTCAAAAATCACCTGCTGCGGTAGCTAATCCTGATAGTGATGATTGGCTTGAAGTAGTCGATGCTACTGTACTTTTGGCTGGCGTAATTGGTGGTTTAGGCGGTGCGAATTGTCGTACTGTCGCTGCTCATGCGATTCACAATGGTTTAACCCAACTTCGGTGCGCTCATCAAGCTTTACACGGTGAAAAAGTAGCTTATGGTATTTTGGTACAGTTGCGTTTAGAAGAAATGGTTCAAGGTAATCAATTAGCTGTTTCTACTCGACAACAATTAACTGAGTTTTATCGTGAAATTGGTTTGCCAAAGACTTTAGAAGATTTAGGCTTGAGTAATATTAGTTTAGCTCAACTTCGTCAGGCAGCCGAATATGCTTGTCTTCCTAATTCTGATCTTCACAGATTACCTTTTACTGTTTCTCCAGAAGAGTTAATGGCTGCAATGGTTTCTTTACCCAAAGATCATTGACAAGATTACAGCAGTTTTTGATCGATTGTATTCTATCAATCTCTGTAAGTAATAGGTTAGGTAAAATACAAAAAATCATTCTGAACATGAAATAGTTTGATTTAAGTTAAAGTTTTAGCTAATCAAACATCTAAATATTTGATCTGAGTTTTAAATTTTGCAATCAATTAATTGTAATATTAGTAGATGCAACTATGCCACGACGCTAGAATGGGCGACAACTACTTGCCACGAACCACTGGAAGTAGAAGCCCATACTCGTGTAAATCGCAAATCTGCTTCTGATGGAATACCAGCATAAGTTCCCACAATCTTAACTCGTGCCAAAACAATCACAACATATCCAACGAGCCGAATTGTTTGCTCTAATGGAGTAAGTGACTCAATTGCCAATTGTCCTGATTGGTGTCCTTCAAGATCATCTTTTTTGGTTACTAACTCACCGAGATGGGTTGTAAAAATTAGCTCTGGGGCGAGAAGCTCATTGAGTGCTGTTACATCCGACTGAAGCATTGCTTGTCGTAACCTTGCTTCATATTCAACAATTTCAGTTTCTAGAGAATTATTCATTTTTTAAACAACCATTAACAAATAAAAAAAAATGCGACACATTTAATAAGGGCAATTTGCTTTTTCGCTTTTACTGACAACAAAATTGATATAGAGCCTGGAGGGTATCGCCATGATTGGGATATTGAGCGATCGCAATTTTAAATTCAACTTGAAAACGTTCTCCATCAGGAGCAGTAAAAACTTGTTTACGTAGACTAGTAGCTAATTCAGCAGTGCGATCGCGCATTTCATGATAGTTTAGATTAATTGTACCCAGGACAAATTCACCCAAGCCGTAGTACCCTAAGACTTCAATTTGTCGAAAAACAGTTTGTAATAAATTACTCCAGCGTTGTAAGACTTGATTTCCCATTGTATGACCATATTTCAAATTAATTTGACGTAATTCATTTTCAGCTATACTTACAACTGCCAAACAACCAGATTGGTTATTTTGAAACAATGAAGTTAAGGCACGATTTGATTGGGGTTGATTCATTAAACCAGTGAGAGTATCTTTGGTAGAAAGATTTTGTAGCCAACGATTTCGTTCTAAACGATTGGTGATTCGAGCTAACAATTCTACGCCTACCAAAGGTTTCGTAATATAATCATCTGCACCCACTGCAAATACTTGTTGAATTGTCTCCGCATCTCGATGAGCAGTGAGAAAGAAAACAGGTAATTCTTGCCAATTAGGGTCATTACGAATTGCTTGACACAATTCAATGCCATTGATCTGAGGCATTTCTACATCTAAAATCAATAAATCAGGCTTAGTTTTTTGCATTAGCTCCCAAAAGCGTAAAGGCTGATCTAAAGTAGTAACTTGCATTCCCCAAGGTTCGAGTAAAGTCTCAATTGCGTTGAGAAAAATGGGGTCATCATCTACGACTAGAATTTGAGTAGTGGGATTCTCTTGGTAAGAATAATGAGGTTGGCGACTATGTTGTAGAAGTTGAGTTACTGTATCCCCAATTTCTTTAGCTGTAAAGGATTTGACCAAAAAACCACTAGCTCCTGCACGAGCAATAGCAATTCTTTGTGCTAGTTGATCCTCAGCCGAAATTACTAAAACTTTGACAGAAGGGGTACGTTTAGTTAATTCGGTAATGAAAGCAAGATTTTGAGCAGAGTCGCTGCTAGTTTCTAAATCTAAAACAACTAAATGAGGACAATTTTCTTGTAACCAAAGCCTTGCTGTTTCTAAATTATCTACTTGATGCCAACTTATTTCTCTAAGTGAATTTAGCTGCTGAAGTTCATTTTTTAATTCATTATTAACGATTAAAAGTAATTTTGGTTGATTAATGATAGTAGTAGTTGCAGTCGATTCTTCTAAAGCTAATAAATTACTTAAATCATCCACCAAAAAGATTAGTTGCTCTCTTTGAATAGCAGATAAAACTTCATTAGTTTGCAAAAGAGTTTCAATTTCACGGGCTAATTGAGTTCCTGTTTCTCTGGCAAACATTCCTAAAACACCAGCCAATTTATGGGCTGCTTGGGCTGCTGAATGATGTAAATCTGGTGATAATCGAGCTTTACTTGCTTCAGTTGCTGCTAAATTTAAAATTTTTAATCTTTTGCTCATCAAGCCTTGGTATTGTTGCCACATCTGCTCCATTTTTTGATTAAATTCTTGTTCAACAGAGCTTGAAAGAGTTTGATTAGTTTGAGATTGTTCAAGTTTGGGACTAAAACGATAACCAATTCCGTAAACGTTTTCAATCCAATCTACTACACCTGCTTGTTTAAGTTTCTTGCGTAATCCCTTAATATGAGCTTTGACACTTTCTTCCAAAGGCGGATCGTCAAAAGTCCAAATGCGGTCGAGAATTTGCGATCGACTAAAAACTCTAGCCCGATTACGTAAAAATAATTCTAGTAAGTTATATTCTTTAGGGGTTAATTTAATTGGTTTGTCTTGATAGCTGACTTGACAACTACTAGGATCTAAGCGCAAACCTTCAACCTCTAAAACCGCAGTAGGAATTACTTCTCCTCTTCTGGATAAGGCTCTAATTCTGGCGTGGAGTTCATCAACATCCAAAGGTTTGATTAAATAATCATCTGCGCCTGCATCTAAACCCCGAATCCTTTCTTGATTAGCATCTTTTGCAGTCATCAATAAAACAGGAGTAGAATAACCTTTGCTACGTAACTTTTGACATAAACTAATGCCATCTAGTTCGGGTAGTCCTACATCCATCACAATTAGTTCGTATTCACCACTTTGAATATATTCCCATCCCAGTAAACCATCTTGAGCAACATCAACTACATAGTTATGACTTGTAAGAGATTGCCACAACACATTGCTTAAAATCTCATCATCTTCAACTAGTAAAATTCGCATAGTTAAATTTTGTTTGGCTTTTCTTTGCCTACAGATCATGAAAAAAACTAGGGAAGAAGTAGAGAATTTGGAAGTTTATTCTCTAGTCTTTCTCCCTGTTCTTTTAGATTAGAAAATTTTGACAAACTTGAAACAGGTTTTGCTGTAAAAGAGCAATGTATCGATCGCGTATCTCTATATTTTATTGATGAACAAGCAACCCTAATGACTCAATTTCAGATCAAGTTGTTTATTTGTAGCAGAATCTTAGCATACTTTATTTAAAGCGATCGCTCTTAATATTTCAGTACTCTAGATTTAAAGTTAAGAATAATTAAGTTAAGATTTGTTAGAAAATTTTATTGAGAATAACTAATGAGTTTATTTAGCTTTACAGATATGATATTTTAGTCAACATTGATATTTGACAAGTAGGTGATAGATTGGTCTGTTTGTGCTTAAATAGAAATTTACTTTTCTTAATAATCTTATAAATCAATCACAGTAAAAGCGATCGCTATTAAGTAGTTTTGAGATTTAATCTAACTTAATATAAATGCTTTTTGAGTTATTGACTAAGTATTTATTCTGATTGACAATTTTTTTTAATGGATTATTTAACAAAAAAAGCTGGAGTTATTCAGTTCAACTCCAACTATCAATAGATTTTGAATTTTGATTACTTAGCGACCTAAAAAACGAGATGCCATAGAGATCGCATCAGCGATATCGACATCTCCATCTCTATCTCCATCTAAAAAACTATCAAGAACTGAATTATTTGCCTGAGAACGAGTGGTATTATTGCCAGTTTTCAAGAAATTTAAGACTAAAGGAACAAGAATAGGTAATAAACTTTGTATGGCTTGAGGATTTAAACCTGTTCTATTACTAATTTGTTGCGTCATATTTTGCAACTGTGAATTATTAAACAAAGCTTGTAATACTTGGTAGTTAGCTTGTGTACCAGCAAATTGATTGATTAGCTGTTGTACTTGACCCTCTCCACCGTTGCTACGTTGATTTTGAAGAGCAGAACGAGTAAAGCTACCAACAATAGACATAGCTGATTGGATCGCCGAAGGATTAGTGTTATAGTTTCCACTAAGTTTTTGTACGGTATCTAAAATGCTGGCTAATTGATTGGGATTTGCTTCTTGCTCAGGATTATTGATTGCACCAAGAATCTGATTAAATAAGCTCATGTTGATTAATTTCTTAATAACTACAGTGTTATTTATTTAGAACCTATCACAAAATATCCCAATAAATCCTATTTTAATGTTTAAATCGGAGATTTAATTAGTTTCTGGTTCAATTTGTAAGCTATCTTGGTTCGATTGTTCCAAATGAATATCCCATTTAGGAGGATTACTATGGGGATTATATTCATAAGTGGCTAAACATTGTTTTTGTTGATTAAAGATGCGGAGATTATAACCATATTCTCTAACAACAGTACCAAATTGATTAATTAAACGATATCTTTCTAAATAATCTAATAAAGTCCATAATTGCCAATTGACTATGAGATTAATTTGTTTGGTTTGAGGAGAAGCTAACCAATGATTAATTAATCTTCCATTAAAAGGGTCAAATTGCTCTCTTGCCCACCAGAGACTGGGTATAGCAAATCCTGCTACCAAATTTCTAGACTGACTAGAGCTAGTTTCAGGAGAGGATTTATTTGACATTTTTTTGTCTATGAAGTGATTACTATTTTTAGTTTGATTCCAAGTACAATTATTTAGTGTGACTGAATCCTGATTAAAATTAGGTTGAGCAAAAACAGAATTATTAATAAATAAAAATAAAAATGTCAAGCATCCAATATTTTTTTTATTTTTGAGCATTTAACTATAAAAATAATTATTAATTAGTTTAATTATAGTAAGAAATTTAATTTGTTAAACACGATAATGTTACTTAGAGAATATTGAAGTGATTCCTAAACTATTAAAAGGATTAAGAGTAAACTAGAAAACTAAATATTTGATTATTGTTCAACCAAGTTGAGTTGGATTTGTTAGAAAAAAGCTTTGATTTGTATCTAGTAGAAGTATTTTTATTTGAACCAAACCAAATTTGTCATTAAGATATCAAAGCTGTTTTATTTAATCAATCAGTTACGATGACAATTATCCTCACTAATGATGATGGAATTGATGCACCTGGTATTCGAGCCTTGAAACAAGCTGTCAGCGATCACTACGTGCCTTGCCAAAGGCAAGATCGCTCTATTATTGTTGCTCCAAAAGATCATTATTCTGGTTGCGGACATCAAGTTACTACGCATCGACCAATTCAAATAGAATGTCGTTCAGAACAAGAATATGCTGTCGATGGAACTCCTGCTGATTGTACTAGGATTGCCTTAACTAAAATCGCTCCCGAAACAAAATGGGTGTTTTCTGGAATTAATGCGGGTGGTAATTTAGGGATAGATGTTTATATTTCAGGCACAGTAGCTGCGGTTAGAGAAGCTGCTATACACGGTATTCCTGGGATTGCTATTTCTCATTGGATTAAAAGACCATTAATAATTGATTGGAACAAAGCAAGTTTATGGACTGCTGAGGTTTTACAAGAATTATTGAATCGTCCTGTTCCTCCTCATAGTTTTTGGAATGTTAATTTACCTCATCTCGAACCAAATCAACCTAAACCAGAAATAGTTTTTTGTCAACCAAGTATCGATCCTTTACCACTTAAGTTTAGAACGGAAGGAGATTTACACTATTACGAAGGTGAATATTCCCAACGCGATCGCACTTCGGGAACAGATGTTGATGTTTGTTTTTCGGGAAATATTGCTGTCACTTTGATCACACTCTAATTTTTAGATCACAAAATCCTCACATTTTTTTTTTAAGTTAATAATCAAGATTGCTTCCTAGAGACAACACTCTGCTTTATATCGTCAGTCAAATTTCAGAACCTTGCTCGGATCGTGATCAAAGACTGGCAGATCAAACAAATTCCCCCAGATCGGCATAATTTGGGGGTTATTTTTTTGGCAGAAATTCAAACCACTATCACCCTTGCAACATTACTTATCAATTTTTCGCCAGAAGACTTGATTAATATTGACACAGAGACAAGGTTTTTACAGCAAAATATATAGAGGGATACAGAAGGAGTAAATGAAAAATGCTGCCATACGTCCTAGCGATCGCAGTTGGCTTAAATAGTTTGATCTTATTTCTGACAGCTTTCTTGTTGCCAGATCTTCACCGCCAAGACGATTTTTTTTGGAGTGCAATCGGCTTATTTTACGCCCTAGTGCTATGGTTTTGTGCCACTAGCATGACAGGTGGATTATTATTAGGACAAGTCGCAGCCGTTGCCCTACTCACTTCCTATAATTGGCAAATTTTTAAATTAAGAAAAGCGATCGCTAATCCCGAACAACAAGCAAATCTTGATAGCTTTTCTGTAGTTAATTCAGTTAAAGGTTTATTTAGTGGTAAACGACAAGTTAAACCCCAACCACCTATCCCACCAGTAACAATTACAGAAAAAGAACCTACACTACCAAACCAAACATCCCTAACAACACCATCAAGTTCGGCAGAAGAAATAGAAGACACAATTCTTGAAGAAACCTCACAATCAACACCCCAAGATAGTGAAGCTATTTTGTCAGAAGAACCTTTTGCCGTAGAAACAACTTCTGAAGCAAATTCTCCCAAACTAGAATCTACTACACCATCACCCGTAGCAACCAAAAAATCAGGATTGTTCAGCAATTTATTCAACTTTGGCAAAAAGCAACCCGCTTCAAAAAGACCAACCACAAAAAATACTAGTTCTGTCGCTACAACTAAACTTGATGATCTTTTAGATCAAGAGGTTGAAGCAGAAACAACTACTACTGAAGTAAAAGTTACAATTGCCGAGACAACTTCTACTCCAGAATCAGAAACAACTAAAATAGAAACAATTTCGATTAAATCCTCTGAAGAAGGTTCACCCACAGTAGAAACAGAAGAAATTATTGTTGAAACTACCCCAATCGATGCATCATCAAAATCAACTTCTTCGACTCAAGCGGAAATAGTTGAGATTATTGATACGGAAATCGAACCAAATAACTTAGAAACCACCAATTGGGATGAAGAGGATGTCGACTCCAATCCAAATGATTTTGTAGAACCAATCACAGTAACTGAAGTTCAAGAATCACCACCGACAATTGATTCTAATCAAACTACCAAGTCTTTAGATAAGCAAAAAGATTTAAATATCGATGAGTTTTTGAAAGAAATGGAGCAAAAAAGAGAAAATTCCTGAATAAAACTCTTAAATTTCTTAATTTTCAATCTCAATCTCGCTTTTTTAGTTAAAGTTTTTCTATACTTCAAGACTAGAAAAAAAGTTGAGTGCAAACTTTTAATTAAGGTGTACTATTGTAAAGATTGACGAATAAAAAATAAAACTTTTGACTTAATCTTCACATTTGTATACCTAAATGAATTTTTTTCGTTTTTCCGAACCAATTTTGCGTCGCAAGCAACACGCCTTAGATTTTCAGGATCGTCAAGGATTATGGCATTTTAAACTAAATATTAAAGATAAAACTTTATTCTCGAATATTTATACCAGAATAGACCAAGTTTTTGTAATGTGGGGTTTAATTTCGGCAATTATCTTTATCACTGCCCAATTTGCGCCCATTGACTGGATCACTCAAGCAATTTTTTGGTCAATCTTAACAATTGTTGGTACGGTAGCAATGATTCCCCTAACTCATTTTTGGGTGAAAGTAGAACGTTTGAAATGGGTTTTGTATAGTTGGGTATTTTTAATGTTAGGCGGTGTCGTAATTACCGATTTAGGAATCTTGTTGGGTTGGGGACAAGTCTTAATGCACTTATGCCATCTTTGGTTAAGTTTAAGTGCAATTGGTTATTTTTGTACAGGTTGGGGATTGCGATCGCGTGCTTTTATAGTTGCAGGTTTATGGCATATTTTAGGTATAGTCATTTTACCTTACTGTCTTGGTTGGCAGTTTTTGGCAACAGGTTTAATTATGACAGCTAATCTTTTAGTATTTGCCGAAACTCAATGGGATATGCGTCTTCCGATTGATAATTATGCTTTCTTAACTGAAGAACAAAAAGAATTTAATCGTCAACAGTATCGATTACGTCAAGCTTCTTAATTTTTCAATATCATAGTTTTGGTTGATAGTTAATTGAGATCAAATATAATTCTAAAAACAGGCTTTTTGAGTAAAGATGTTAACCACAAGCAAAATTCCTGTCTCGTGCCTTTACCCAACTGTTAAAGATGTTATTTCAACAAGATTCAGTATTAGAAGTACGTAATGTAATAAATTTAAGAAGTGTTTAAAAAATAAAGATTAAAACCAAAAATAATTTAATTCTTGATCACTCATAATTGAGCCTTAAACAAGCAATTTTTTGACAATTCAGATTAAGAATGCTAGATTAAGCGATTAATCTTGATCACCATAAAGAAATAAAGTCATACCAGAAACTGGTTGATTATCATCAGCTTGAAGATAAGCTTCTATTTGAGCAGCACTATTAACTGTTTTTGTTTCAATATTCTCTTCTGTAGATTGAGAAAAATATTGTTGAAACCCAAGCCATAGTTGAGGTAATCGGTTGCAGTAGGTCAGAATTTGATTCATGATTTCTTAATCCTAACTTTATATCTTCTTGATATTATGATGACATAAGTAACCATAATTTTCTTCTTTTTTAAGTCAATCTTCTTAAGAAAATGTCTTTAGTTGCCTTGTTTTATTTGAAGCATCGCGTTTAAATTTCTTTAAGATGTTTAAGTAGAAATTGCATCTTAGTCCTAAACGTTTACAATTTCGATAAAATTTTTGATGGAATATATTTATCTTCATGGTTTTGCTTCTAGCCCTCAATCCCATAAAGCTCAATATTTACGCGATCGCTTTGCTACAATTGGAATTAATTTAAATCTTTTAGATCTCAATCAGGGAGATTTGTCTCATCTCACTTTGACGAGACAAATTCAACAAGTGGTTACAGCTTTTCCCACCTCCCATACTCCTATTACTATTATTGGTTCAAGTTTTGGCGGTTTAACGGCTGCGTGGTTGGGAGAAACTTATCCACAAGTACAACGTTTGATTCTACTTGCGCCAGCTTTTAATTTTTTGGCTCATTGGTTACCTAAACTCGGCAAAGCACAACGACAACAATGGCAACAGTCTGGTTATTTATCGACTTATCATTATGGAAAAGGGCGAATGCTGCCTCTTCATTATCAATTTGTGGTAGATCTTAGTAAGTATGATGATTCTCATCTGAAGCGCGCTTTACCTACTTTAATCATTCATGGTGTCAACGATGATGTAATTCCAATCGCAGCTAGTCGCAACTATGCTTCCCAACGTCCTTGGGTAAAATTAATTGAATTGGAAAGCGATCACAGTTTAACTAATGTAGAAGAAAAAATTTGGCAATCAATTCAAACTTTCGCGCTTTAAAAATTAACCCATAAAAATCAAAAAACGACTATGACATCTTTCTCGTCATATATCGCTCTTAGTGATGCAGAAGAAAAGCAGGTTATAATTGTTAAAAAATTCCCATATACTAGACTACTTACAATTTAAGGTTCAACCCGCTTTTCTCTACATTATGATTGTTAAACAAAGAATTCCCAATGAGGTATTCGGGATTGAATTCAAAACTAGACAGAGTAAACAGTTTGATTATATCTCTACTTAAGGTTTACAAAGTTTTCTCAATTACCCTTCTCTATCATCCAAAAACATTACCCTTTCTGGTTAAGATTTGGCTCATACATTCAAAAACTATTTATTATTTTCCAGGAAAATAGTTGAATGCGATACCACTTATTTCGTAATCTATTTTTTTCTGTAGGAAGGTATCGAGTAGATTCAGAGCGGGAGGTACAAGCTCTAATCTTTAGTTTGGGTAGAAGTGTGGTGTACTTCTTTGTACCTGTTATTAAATTAGCACTAGTCTCTGAATAAATAAAACCAGTTTTTACGAATATTTACAGTTATTTATTTGCTGCAACAGTTACTTTAAATAGCTACATCTTATTCACTCGTGAGTCTGATTTTTTAGAAATAAATCAAGCTTGATTACTGAAAAGTTCGATACCCTATAAATCTGTAAGCTATTTTTTTTAGCTCTATAAATCAACTAATTTATGTCTCAAGCTACTGCTACTTCTGTTGTCAACTCAAATTGTCCAGTATTTATTCTGATTGATGGTCATTCTTTGGCTTTTCGTTCCTATTATGCCTTTGCTAAATCTAAAAAAGGAGCGTTGCGAACTTCAACAGGAATTCCTACCAGTATTTGTTTTGGCTTTCTTAATTCTTTACTACAAGTGATCGAATCAGAACAACCTGAGTATTTAGCGATCGCTTTTGATTTAGGTGAGCCTACTTTTCGTAGTGTAGCAGACCCTACCTACAAAGCCAATCGTCAGGAAACACCAGAAGATTTTGTTCCCGATCTCAAAAATCTGCAAAAATTATTAGCTGCATTGAATGTAACTATTGCGGTTTCACCTGGTTATGAAGCTGATGATGTGCTAGGGACTTTGGCACACCAAGCATCACTTGCAGGATATCGTGTTAAAATTGTCACTGGCGATCGCGATTTGTTTCAATTAGTCAACGATCAAGAACAGATTAGTGTTTTATATTTAGAGCCTAAGCTAACTTATAGTGGTTCTGGTAGTTATCGAGAATTTGATACAGCAGCAGTAGTAGAAAAGTTAAGTATTACTCCGCAACAAGTAATTGACTACAAAGCTTTGTGTGGTGACAAGTCAGACAACATTCCAGGTATTACGGGAATTGGCGATAAAACTGCAATTAAATTATTGAATGAATATTCTACTTTAGAAGGTATTTATCAAAGTTTGAACCAACTCAAAGGTGCAGTCAAACAGAAAATTGCTACAGGAAAAGATAATGCTTTTCATTCGCGTTATTTAGCAACTATAGATACAAAAACTCCTTTGAAAATTACTTTAGAAGAATGTTTATTAAAAGGTTTTGATTATCAAGAAGTTATTCCTTTATTGAAAGAATTAGAACTAAAAAAAATAATTGATCGAATTGAACATTTACAAGAAAAACTGGGAGGAAAATTAAAGCTTCAGTCAGAAACAGTTGCAAGTGAACGGGAACAACTATCTTTATTTAATAGTGATGAATCTGGTTTCAGTCTTAATCAAGAAATCATTCAACAAAATAATAAATTTAAATCTGTAAATAATCCTGATTCACCATCTTTAGTTCAACCTCAAATTATTACAACCGCAGAACAATTAGAACAATTAATTAATACTTTAAAAAAATATACTAATCCTTCAGAACCTGTGGCTTGGGATACAGAAACAACTGCCTTAGAACCTCATCATGCGACTTTAGTTGGAATTGGTTGCTGTTGGGGAAATCAAACTACAGATATTGCTTATATTCCTGTCGGACATAAAGACGGAAAACAATTAGATTGTCAGCAAGTTTTAACTGCTTTAAAACCTATTTTAGAATCTTTAGATTATCCTAAAGCTTTTCAAAATACTAAATTTGATCGTTTAGTTTTACATTACCAGGGAATTAAGTTAGCTGGAGTTGTCTTTGATCCGATGTTAGCTAGTTATGTAATTAATCCTGAAACCAGTCATAACCTTACTGATTTATCGGAACGTTATTTAATAGGAATCGTTTCTAAAACCTATAAAAATTTAGGTATTCCTAAAGGACAAACTATTGCCGATTTATCAATTGATACTGTAGCTGAATATTGTGGGTTAGATGCTTATGCTACTTATCTGCTAGTAGAAAAACTTCAAGCTGAATTAATTAAATTTACAGAGTTACATAAACTACTGATAGAAGTAGAACAACCATTGGAAATAGTTTTAGCAGACATGGAAAAAATTGGCTTTAAAATCAATGTACCTTATCTGCAACAATTTTCCTTACAATTAGCCCAAAATTTACAAGAACTTGAACAAAAAGCTTATCAAGCAGCAGGAGAAATATTTAATTTAAATTCTCCTAAACAACTAAGTGAAATTTTATTTGAAAAACTAGGTTTAAATCGTAAAAAATCTAGTAAAACTAAAACTGGTTATTCAACTAATCAAGCTGTTCTAGAAAAATTACAAGGCGATCATCCGCTGATTGATTATATTTTAGAACAACGTACTTTATCAAAATTAAAATCAACTTATGTTGATGCCCTGCCTGCTTTAGTTCGTTCCGATACTCAAAGAGTTCATACAGATTTTAATCAAACTAATACTGCTACAGGTAGATTATCTTCTTCAAATCCTAATCTACAAAATATTCCTATTCGTACCGAATTTTCTCGGCAAATTCGTCAAGCTTTTATTCCCGAAAATGATTGGTTATTAGTAGCTGCTGATTATTCCCAAATTGAATTAAGAATTCTCGCTCATTTAAGTCAAGAACCAGTCTTAGTTGAAGCCTATCGTTCTAATCAAGATGTTCATAGTATCACAGCACAATTATTATTTGATAAATCACAAGTTACTGCCGAAGAACGACGTTTAGGAAAAATTATTAATTTTGGTGTTATTTATGGTATGGGCGCGCAAAGATTTGCTAGAGAATCCGGTTTTAGTACTGCCGTTGGTAAAGAATTTATTGACAAATATCGCGCTAAATATACAAAAGTTTTTGCTTATTTAGAAGGAGTTAAAAAAGAAGCGATCGCAAATGGTTTTGTCACAACTATTTTAGGTAGAAGACGTTATTTTAATTTTGGTAGTAAAAGTTTAACTAACCTTCAAGGTAGTCAACCCCAAGATATTAATTTGGCGGAACTAAAATATAATTATAACGATGCTCAATTATTAAGGGCTGCTGCTAACTCTCCCATTCAAGGTTCAAGTGCAGATATTATTAAAATCGCGATGGTTAAATTACACCAAATTCTTCAGCAATATCAAGCCAGATTATTATTACAAATTCACGATGAATTAGTTTTTGAAGTTCCTCCCCATGAATGGCAAGAGTTGCAAACTCAAATCAAAATAACAATGGAAAATGCAGTTAGTTTGAGTGTTCCTTTGCTAGTAGAAATTAATGCAGGAAAAAATTGGATGGAAGCTAAGTAAGTGGCGTTGCATCATTGCGGGATGATTCACGACTTTTTCCCCATTCAAAGTTTTTCATTATTATAGCGATCGCATATTATCAAAATGCCCTAAGAGTGCGTAGACAATATGTTTATCCCCAACTTGTGATATTTGAACCTTTACCGCGTTTTTTATCCACCTTAACGAAAATATTTTTGGCTTTGGCTAGTTTTTTAACTTTCCGAATAAACTCATTTTCTTTCATTATGTAAGATATTGCTTTGCTTCTGCGCTCAAAACATCATCCATCCAAGCATTAATGCTTTTATTAGCTTTTTTGGCAGCTAAATAAATCTGACGATGGTTTAATATGATATCAAAAAATGATATTTTAATTGAGTCTAGAGCGATCGCGATTAATTCTCAACTACCTACCGCACAAAAAGTAGCCCAATAATACAGGGAAGCAAAAGGGTAAGAATTATCGGGCATATGAAATAAAGCTACATCGATTTCAAACATCTGTGCGTAAGTTACGTTAATAAGATACGCTGATGATTTCATTATTCTGCATGAAAATCTTGAAGTAATAAAACAAAGTCAAATTATAATTCAAGACATGATCTACTCTACTGATAGGTATGCGTGTATACATTTTGCTCTTTAATGCTGGAACAGATAACGAAGGTGTTCATACGATTCAAGTTGGCGATCTCAATAAGATTTTAATGTTCGCCGAAGAAGATGATGCGGTTCGTTTTGCTTTAATGCTAGAAGCACAGGATTTTCCCGAAGCGACAGTCGAAGCAATTGATTCAGAAGAAGTAGAGGTTTTTTGTCGTAAAGCTGGATATGACTATGAAATTATTGAACCTGGTAACTTAGCTGTTCCTCCAGACAAAAATGTTGAAACAACTGATTGGGATCAGGAAGAGGAACAACAAAGTATTTCTAACGCAGAAGTAGAAGAATCGGAATTAGCTCAAAATGAATTGGACAGCATTCGCCGTCGTTTAGAAGGATTGTTGTGAAATCTGAATTCTAAATTATAAATTCCTCAATCTAGGTCACAGTTAAGCTAAATTCAGAGTCTTGCTCTTACTCTATTGTGCAGATGAAAAATTTACAGTCAAGAGGACATTTACTAACTGAACAGATTAATCCTGCCAGTGAAAATCTTGATAGTTTATCCTCTTTAGAAATTGTCGATTTATTTAATCGTGAAGATGCCAAAACCCTAGAAGCGATCGCTCTTGCCAGAATTCCTTTAGCAAAAGCAATAGATTTGATTAATGAGGCAATGACTCAAGGAGGAAGATTATTTTATGTAGGTGCAGGTACGAGCGGTAGATTAGGCGTTTTAGATGCTGCCGAATGTCCTCCTACTTTTTGTACTCCTCCAGAATTGGTTCACGGAATTATTGCTGGTGGCGCAGGTGCTTTAGTTAGAAGTTCAGAAGATTTGGAAGATCGACCAGAAGATGGAGCAAGTGCGATCGCTCATCATCAAATTGGTAATCTGGATGTAGTTGTTGGCATTACAGCGGGCGGGACTACTCCTTTTGTACATGGGGCATTAGCTGCTGCTCAAGAAAGAGGAGCAAAAACAGTTGCTATTAGTTGTGTTCCTCTTGAACAAGTAGAAATCAATGCTGATGTAGATATTAGACTGTTAGTAGGAGCAGAAATTTTAGCAGGTTCAACTAGACTCAAAGCTGGTACAGTTACCAAAATGGCATTAAATATCCTTTCGACAGGAGTAATGATTCGCCAGGGAAAAGTTTATGGCAATCGGATGGTAGATGTAGCGGTAACTAATCAAAAATTACGCGATCGCGCTTTACGCATTATTACAGATTTAACCGATTTAAATCAACCAGAAGCTGAAAATTTATTGCAACGCAGTGGTAATAAAGTCAAACTAGCTCTTTTGATGCACTGGACTGATTTAGATAGCGTTACAGGAGAAAATTTATTAGCCAAACATCAAGGCAATTTAAGAGCAGCTTTGCAAGAGCAATAATTTTCTAGGGTTGATGAAGTAGCTTGATTTTGAACCCCCTGTTGGGGAATAAACATATTCATTGACTACTTTGGGGACAAATAATGAGTTTATACAATTTGCCTTGGAGGAATAAGTGAGCGAATTTTGAGCGATAGCAGTAGTGTTGATGAGGTAAGAGTGAGGTAAACGTAGTCCCCAAAAATGTCTTGGTTGATGCGGACGGAGAGACTCGAACTCTCACGTCAAAGACACTAGAACCTAAATCTAGCGCGTCTACCAATTCCGCCACGTCCGCATATTTAGACTGTTTTCTATCATAGCAAAGACAGAAAATAAATCAACAATTTTGATAAATTACTGTAACTTACAAACCTGGCGTTGACGATCAATTTGTGGTTCTATCCAAGAATAAGCAAAATGACTAACAGAATTAATTTCAGGAAAAGCTGAACGCAAAGCCGACATTTGAACTTCTAAAGAAGGATGCTGCTTGTAGGTTTGACCCCAAGAACCAGCTAAAGCAGGGATGATTGTAGTCTCAGGAGATGCCATTTGTTTGACCGTTTTAACTTCATTGACAATACAACTAGCATCATCACAAATTGAATAAGCCATCGGATGCCATTCTAAAGAAGCAGGAAACTTATCCCAGGCTTGTAAGCGAGAATCAAATCCTCCTCGACCAACTAAACGATTGCCATCAGGAAAAAACACTGCCCCAGCAGGAAGATTACGCTGTTGAACGGGTGAAGCTGCAAAAGAAAGAAAATCAATAATTCCTTGAGCAGCATGAGCAACGCTAAAAAACCACAATTCTGACTGTATTTGACCTAAACGATTTCGAGCAGACTCTTTGGTTTCTGAAGCAGAAATTTGACGACCTTGCCAATCTGGTATACCTTCCTTGGGATAAAGATAGTCAAGACTTACTAAATCATCTAAGCTAATTTTACCTTTGGTGATGTATCTTTCAATTAAAGCTTGTCCTTTTTTATTTTTAGCTCGGTTGTAAAGAGCCTGAAGTGAAGCGGGACTATAAATCCATAAATCTTGAACTCGTCCTACTGTAGATCTTGCTCCTGTACCACGAGGATAGCGAATATAGTCAAATAAAACTCCATCTGGTTTTCTGGCGAGTACTGCTTGAACTAATTGATAGTAATCAATTTGTGCTTGACGATTATAAGGGTCAATAAAAGCTTGAGAAGCGTCGTGTACTACAGCTAAACTGCTTTCACCTTGGGCATTACGAGCTAAAGCTTCTTGGCGATCGCTTCTTTGAGCATAAGTATAACCAAAATTCATGGTAAATAGCCAAGCGTAAACCTTTAGTCCTCGTTCGCGACCTTTTTTAATTGTTTGTTCAAGGAGATCCACGTTTTCGGCTCCAGGCGATCGCACTACAGGAATCCAGGGAGTAGGATTATCACCAGGAGGTAATAAAACCTGGCTGTCGTAAAATACTTCTAGATGAATGCGATTGTAACCAAGATTAACAATGCGATCAAGAATGTAATCAATTGAACCAGGGCTAACATCACAAGGATAGAGACGAAGCCAAATTGCTTGTGTCTGTGGCCAAGTTTGACGACGACATTGATTTAAAATTTGAGCGTGTTGTGCAATAAGCTCTTGATATTCTTGTTGATCTTGAACGTTTCCTTCTAATAAACCTTGAAGCAGTTGTTCTTTTTTCAGAACTTCTTCTTGGTCAAATTTACAATAAGTTCCAATTGCTGCTTGTGCTGGTTGATTAAATCCGCATTGACTAACCAAAATAGTGAAGCTTGCGATTATGATGCGAAAAATGTGCGAATTTCCTTGTTGTTTGAACACAATTGTTACTCCCAGCTTTAATTACCTTATTTATTAATAAATACGGAGTTATACAAATTACTTAGTTAATTTAATTATCGATATTTATCTATAGATATTAATGTCTTATTAATACTTGACATTACTTTGACTGATGGTTATGGTTCAATTTATTGATAGTTAAATAATATATTATTCTGTTTTAGCCTAAATTTTAGCCAAATAAAAATCCAAGTCTAGATTAAATTAATTTGAAACTCAATAAATCTAGTTATTCCTATTAATTTTTCTAGTAATTAACAATATAAAAAAGTGCGTTAGTTAAATTGAACAATTCTACCAACGCACCAAAATAAGTTTTGATTTTTTTTATTTACCCATACCCAACTGTTGAGCCTTTTGATAAACTTTTCCTTCAGTCAACAATGAAGGAGCAATCACTACTTCAACTTGCTGCATTTCTTTGAGGTTTTTCGCACCAAGTGTACCCATACTAGTTTTAATTGCACCCAATAAATTGTGAGTACCATCATCAAGTTTAGCTGGTCCAACCAGAATTTCTTTAATTGTTCCCGTTGTTCCCACTTTAATCCGAGTTCCGCGAGGTAATACTGGACTAGGAGTAGCCATTCCCCAGTGGTAATCGCTTCCTGGAGACTCAGCAGCACGGGCAATTGGAGAGCCAATCATAACTGCATCAGCACCACAAGCCAAACATTTACAAATATCTCCTCCAGTAATGATGCCACCATCTGCAATAACTGGAACATATCTACCTGTTTGTGTGTAATAATCTTCCCTTGCAGCAGCACAATCAGCCGTTGCTGTTGCTTGAGGTACGCCAACTCCCAAAACACCACGAGAAGTACAGGCTGCACCAGGACCAATTCCAACTAAGACCCCAGCAGCACCAGCCTTCATCAAATTTAAGGCGACCTCGTAAGTAACACAGTTACCCAAAATTACGGGCATGGGCATTTCCTGGCAAAAACTAGCCAAATCTAGAGGATTAACAGATTCAGGAGAAAGGTGAGCAGTAGAAACCACAGTTGCTTGCACGAACAATAGATCGGCAGCAGCTTCCGCTACAACTTCACCATATTTACTTGCTCCCAAAGGAGTTAGGCTAACGGCTGCAATTCCACCTTGAGCTTTAATATCCTTAATTCTCTGTTTGATTAATTCTGGTTTAATTGGTTCAGAATATAATTCTTGCATTAAACCAACAAACTCATCTTTACCGACAGAGGCAATTCGATTCAGTACTGGTTCGGGGTCTTCGTAACGAGTTTGAATTCCTTCCAAATTCAGCACTCCCATTGAGCCTAATTCTGACAGTAAGACAGCCATCCGCACATCAACTACGCCATCCATAGCACTAGCAATGATGGGGATTTCTCGCTTAATTGAGCCAATTTCCCAGGTGGTATCTGCCAAACTGGGGTCTAAAGTACGCACTCCAGGCACAAGTGCAATTTCGTCAATTCCATAGGCTCTACGAGCCGTTTTTGAGCGACCAATTGATATATCCACGCTTTCCCTTCTGTTCCCAAAGCTATTAGCTTAGGCTATCAAATTTTTTTACCATTTGAAAATGAAAAAATAAAATCAGATTGTATCATGTGTAACAAACTACTCTCAAGCAGGATAAATTCTTAGTCTGCGATTAGGTTCTTCACCAAAACTATCGGATTGGAGGCGATAATGCTCGACTAATTCATGTTGCATTTTACGGACTTTGGCAGAGCGTGGTAATAATTCTACTGGTTGTCCTTTGGGAATGACGATTTGTTCGACAGCTAGTCTCGCTTCTTCTAAAGCTTCAATTTCATCATCGCTTCCTGCTTGGGAAAACAAACGTAAATCTGTCGCCTCTGGAAGATTGGGGTCATCAAAATTGAGTAATTGCCTCAAGACCCTAGTTATTTGAGGAATGGTATTAGATTTAACTCCGTAAATAGGTATCTGACGATGTTTAACTAATTGTCGTAGTTTAGAATGATGTTTGATTTGCGATCGCAAAGCGACAACTACATCTGCGTTCTCCAGGTCTTTGGTCAAGACAATGGGTAGATTTAGTACGTCAATTACCTGTTCTAATTGAGAACGACCAACCCCATAGGGATAGAGATAAACAGGCCAATCTTCTCCATTAGGTCCTGGAGTCCGAACTTTGTTGCTGATTGGTTCTTGAGTTTGCCATGATTGCTCTAGCATTTGTTCAAAGTCGGAATTGACTTTCTGCTGTTTACTACTTAAAGAACTCACAGGAGTCATTCGACCAGAAGCACGCCATCCTCCAGAAGGTCGTAAAGGAGTTGCTAAAGAAACTGTTTTGGCTAAGTAATTGTTATTTGATTGAGTAGGTTCTTCATGAATGATGCTGATTTCACCGCTATCATCAACTGTTCTAATTTGGGTTGTTGGTTCAATTCCTCGAAGTAAGTTATCGACTGTTTGAGCTACATCTTCATGAACTACCCATCGCTGTCTTTCTAACATTTCAACAGCAACCGCAAATGTAGGAGGAGCTTTTCTTTCTAAAACAGTTTTTTGTGAACCTCTGCGTCTAGCTTCGTCATCTCCTAGGGTAACGGCTTGAATACCGCCAATTAAATCAGATAGAGTAGGATTTTTGATTAAATTCTCAATAGTATTACCGTGAGCCGTACCAACTAATTGTACTCCTCGCTCAGCAATTGTACGGGCAGCCAAAGATTCTAGTTCAGTACCAATTTCATCAATTACAATTACTTCAGGCATATGATTTTCTACTGCTTCAATCATAACCTGATGCTGTAATTCTGGTCGAGAAACTTGCATTCTCCGAGCGCGTCCAATAGCAGGATGAGGAATATCACCATCACCAGCAATTTCATTGGAAGTATCGATAATGACAACTCTTTTATTGAGGTCATCGGCTAAAACTCTAGCGATTTCTCGTAGAGCAGTAGTTTTACCTACACCTGGTCTTCCCAACAGCAGAACTGATTGACCAGTTTCAATCAATTCCCGAATCATAATAATTGTGCCAAACACAGCCCGTCCAATCCGACAGGTTAAGCCGATAATATCTCCTGCACGATTGCGAATGGCACTGATACGGTGTAAGGTTCTTTCTATTCCTGCTCGATTATCACTGCTGAAAATACCTACTCGTTCAATGCAGTGTTGTAAATCTTCTTTGGATACTGGTGTTTGTCCTAAATAGGAAGCTTCTGAAGCAAAACGCCCCTCTGGTAACCGACCTAAGTCCATTACTACTTCGATCAAATTATCTTTTTGAGGATGTTCAATTAATTTTAAACGAATTGGCTCTGGAAAAATTGATAATAATTCGTCTAAATTATCAGTAATTTGCATTCGGTGAGAAGGAATTTTTTCTTGTGGCATTAAAGATAAATTAATTTAATCTAAAAATATTTTTTGAGCTTTTCTTTGCTTTATTAATAGCTTAAACTAAATGATTATTTAATCTATCATTGGCTTTATTTTTTTTGAAGCTTGACAGTCATAAAAATAATCTGATTTGACATTAGTTTTAATTTGGGAAACCAAAGAACAAGCTTGATTTACTGCTTGCTTAAGGAATTCTGGTTGATTTTCTAATTGCTCAAAGGATACTTTCATGGTATTTAAACTATTTGAATTGCTCTTAAAATTTTGTTGGTTAATTATTTCTAATTGTTCTAAAATTGGCGATAATAAAGATCGAGCATAACTGCCATAGGCGATACCAGCGATAGCTTGGTTGTTTGCTTGATTGATTAATCCAGCAGTCCTTAACTTAGTTACAGTGTAACCATTTGTGCCACCTGCGAGTTGAACAAAACCTGGTAAATTTGCTGTTAAAACTTTTTGAGCTAGTTTGATTGCTGCATGGGTAGTTCCTATCCCAATGTCACCACTCATAGGACGACCATCGGTTTGCCAGATTAAAGGACAAGGTAAAGGACTAATTAAATTGTAGAGAGCTTGAAGATAATCAATTAAATCTGGATGATCTGGGCAACTAATTGCTAGTACTTTGAGATTACTAATTTGATTAGCGATCGCTCTCCACAGTCTTTGGAAATCATTGTAATGTCCCACTTGAGTATGAATTTCAATCGCATCTATTGCTACTTCTGGTAACCAATCCGCGATCGCATTAGGGGTAGACACATAAGCACGAGTGGAAATTATTTGAGGTGGACAAATGGGTAAACAACGACCACAACCGTAACAGAGGCGATCAATGACTCCTGAAAAACCTGTGGGAGTTTCTGCAAATGTAATTGCTTTAGCAGGACATACTACTTCACAGGGTCGCGGACATTCAGCAGGACAATTAGTTGACTCAAATTCTGCTTTCCGAAAATGAGGATCTTCTCCATCATTAAGACTAACCATTAACCAAGGTTTTCCTCGCCAAAAGCAGTCTGAAAAATTATTGGTTTGAGCTAAACTAGCTGCAACTTCAATTCCTTCTCGTGCAGCAGCAATTACGGCAGGATCCGCAGCAACATCGATACAATCAGCACCAGCTAGACTGTAAGCTAAAGCCAAACTTCGGATGGCAGGAAGGTGTTGAAAACTAGCTCCGCAAATTAGTTTGAACCAGTGACCTTCTTTTAAAGAATGTAAGGGATGGTATAGATTGCTCACTTCTACATCCTAATATTTTGTTGCTCATTAGTGTTAGTAATTTTTGGCTGAAATTGGGATGGGGTAGTTAGAAATAACCGACTTAAATCCTTAATGTATTATATTGTAATACAAAAAGTCAATTTTAAGTCAAGCCATTCAATTAACTATTAACAATCAACCATTAACAACAATCGAAGCGTTTCTGGCGAGCAAAGTTATACTGGGAGTTTTAATCTTGTTGTTGATGCCACCTACTCCAGAGATCAAAACGGCGATCGCGTGTTCGTTGAATTTGTTGTTCTTTACGCCATTGAGCAATTGCTTGATGATTGCCAGAACGTAAAACTTCAGGAACTTCCCAACCCCGAAAAACTGCTGGTCTAGTATATTGAGGATAATCGAGTAAATCTGTTTCAAAACTCTCAGCTTTCAGAGAGGCTTGTTTAGCTACTGTGCCTGGTAACAATCGTACTACACCGTTAATAATCGTTAAAGCAGGAATTTCACCACAAGTAAGGACAAAATCACCTAAAGATATTTCTCTAGTAACTAAATGCTGACAAACTCGTTCATCTACCCCTTCATAATGTCCACAAATTAAGATCAATTGATCGTAGTTGCTAGCCAATTCTTGTAGTAAGTTTTGATTAAGAGTTTCTCCTTGGGGACTCATATAAATAATTTCTTTTCTCGGTAACATCTCCAAAGATTCAACCGCAGCAAAAATTGGTTCTGGTTTAAGTAACATTCCTACCCCACCACCATAGGGTTCATCATCAACCTTATGATGTTTATCCGTAGTGAAGTCGCGGGGATTAATTAAATTGATTGTTGCGATCTCTTTAGCTAAAGCCTTGCCAATTAAACCAGAATTAAGCGGAGAAACAAAAAAATCGGGGAATAAAGTGATAATATCAAACCGCACTAATTTTTCTTCTCAATAATTTTGTTAAGACCACAAAATGTATATTTTGTTATGCAAAAATAACATAATTACCTTATCATATACAAATTGTTGCCAAGCTAATAGCTGAATCTGACTAATTTTTAACTGTATTTTAAACAGGTAAATAATATACTATTTCTTGAGCGAAAATTTGATATTAATCAATATTTAAGAATTAATACCGATCGGCACCGTCATTATCAATCCAGAGAATCGAGTTTAATGCTTCAAATGCCAACCATGCAGAATCGAGAAACCCAACTTCAATCTAGTTATACTCCTGCTTTAACAAAAACCGCTATTTTGGTCATTGGCGGTGCTGAAGACAAAGTACATGGTAGAGAAATTTTACATACCTTTTTTAATCGCTCAGGAGGCTCAGAAGCGGTTATTGGTATTATTCCTTCAGCTTCTCGCGAACCTACTATTATAGGCGATCGCTATGTGCAGATTTTTGAAGAAATGGGTACAAAATACACCAAAGTCTTAGATGTACGCGACCGCGATCAAGGTAACGATTCTGTTTATCTCGACTATGTGGAAGAATGTACGGGAATTTTTTTAACAGGCGGAGATCAGTTGCGGTTGTGTGGACTGTTGGCAGAAACTCCGTTGATGGATCGCATTATTACTAGGGCGCAAAATCATGAAATTACCGTTGGCGGAACTAGTGCAGGGGCTGCGGTAATGGGTTATCACATGATTGCTGGCGGAAGTAGTGGGGAATCTCCTAATCGATCTTTGGTTGATATGGCAATGGGATTGGGTATTATTCCAGAAATTTTAGTCGATCAACATTTTCATAATCGCAATCGTTTAGCTCGTCTGCTTAGTGCCATTGCTTCTCACTCCGAACTGTTGGGTATAGGAATTGATGAAGATACCTGTGCGATGTTTGAGTCGGATCGAACTATTCAAGTGTTAGGCAAAGGTACAGTTACGATTATTGACGCGCGATCAATGTCTTATACTAATCAATCACAAGTAAAAGGTAGTGAACCTCTTAGTATTCACAATCTTAAATTACACGTCCTTTGTCACGGAGAACGCTACGATCTCAATAGCCATCAAGCATTACCTCTCAAATAAACAATTGAACCCAGTGCAGGAAGAATTAATCCTCTCTAATTTAAATTAGATATAGTTACTTAAATAAAAAATATGGATTTAGTTAAATTCCAAAATTTACTGGATAATGCTTCGTTTGGCATTTTATTTGTAACCATGTTGATTTATTGGGCAGGGGCTGCATTTCCTGAACTTCCTTACTTATCAACTCTGGGAACTACAGGTATGGCGATCGCAAATTTGACGATGGCTGCTTTGTTAGGTTCGCGATGGTTGGAAGCGGGTTATTTTCCCCTTAGTAATCTCTATGAATCACTCTTTTTCCTAGCTTGGGGTGTGACGGCGATTCATTTGATTGCCGAAAATATGAGTAAGTCCAGGTTGGTTGGAGTAGCGACTAGCCCTGTGGCAATGGGTATTACTGCTTTTGCAGCTTTATCTTTACCACCCGAAATGCAAGCCTCTGCGCCTTTAGTTCCTGCTTTAAAATCTAATTGGTTAATGATGCACGTCAGTGTGATGATGCTTAGTTACGCTACGTTGATGGTAGGTGCGGTAATTGCGATCGCGTTTTTGATTGTGACTCGCGGTCAAAATGTTGAATTAAAAGGTAGTTCGGTTGGCACTGGTAGTTATCGCGACAGAATTAAACAGTTATCTTTAGCCAAAGCTCAAAGCAGTGATGATTCTAGTTCCGTAGCAGCTAATCATGGCAATGTTGCAGTTTTAAATTTACCTAAAACAACTACTCAACCTCCTCTATCTCCTGAACGTCTTAATCTTGCTGATACTCTAGACAATATTAGTTACCGTATTATTGGTTTAGGATTTCCTTTACTAACAATTGGAATTATTGCTGGTGCAGTATGGGCAAATGAAGCTTGGGGTTCTTATTGGAGTTGGGATCCTAAAGAAACTTGGGCGTTTATTACATGGTTGGTATTTGCTGCCTATCTTCACGCTAGAATCACTCGCGGTTGGCAAGGAAAAAAACCTGCTATGTTAGCTGCAACAGGTTTTGTAGTGGTTTGGATTTGTTATTTAGGAGTTAATTTGTTAGGCAAAGGATTGCATTCCTATGGTTGGTTTTTCTAGTAATTTGAACTACCTAACTATAGATGTTTCAGCATAACTAGATTGTGCTTCTCGAGCCATTTGTTTTTTAGTTCTTTGACAATTAATTAAACCAAAAACGAGCCAAAAAATTAGCAATCCCGTAGTTAATAATAAAATCGAACCCGAACCAAACTGAAGAATTAGTGCGGGGGCAGCAGCAGTAAATAAACCACCACCAACAATCGGTTCAAAGAAAAGCTGTTTGTAGGCAAAGCTTTCAAACGCCCCTGTACGATTTTCCGCATCAACCATGCGAATTAACAAAATTCCTGTGGCTGTAACTCCCATCGATTGACCCATATCACCTATACCTCTTTCAAACCAATAAACTGGTAAAATTCGAGGTGCAAGATAAATAAAAGCTAAAACATTCCAAACAATACCTGCGATCGATAGTATTAAGAAAACACCAAGATTAGCACCCAAAACAGTTAAATTGATTGAAGCTAAAGCAGTGATCACCACAACATCAAGAGCTACTCCAGCAATTCTTTCTTGAAGTCTGCGTTCGATTAGGCACTCAAGACCTAAACGTTTCATCACTAACTGAATAATAATACCGCCAATTAAGGTCATGGGAAAAAGCGGTACAGCACCAATTAATTCAAAACCTCCTCTTCCCCAAGAAATTGATTCAATCCAGGTTAAAACTTGTAAAATTAACCAACCAATTACTATTGCTAATCCTGTAAAACCAAAGTTGAGTGAAAGCGGATCGATTAATAAATTGCGCATCAATCTTGCTTTTCTTTGTAAAAAGCGGTGATCTTCTATCGGTGCAGTTTCTTGAAATTGAGCATCACCACTTCGTACAGGAGTTGGTTCAGTTTGAAGATAACCTTTTTGACGACCCCAATGAGCTAAAGCCGTACCAAACAGAATTCCTGAGACAATGCCGACAGTTGCTAAACCGAGGGCTAAGTCTCCTCCTTCAGCAAAATTTAATTGAGTAAGAGTTTCCGACATCCCTGCTGCTGTACCATGACCCCCTTCAAAAGCAATTTCAATTAAAGCACCACTAATCGGACTAACGTTGAAAAGAGGAACAAGTACCAAGATTGCTAAGGCAATCCCAATCACGTATTGTCCCCAAGCAAGAGTTTGCCCAAAGGCTACTTGAGGTGCAGTTTTACGCCAAATATCTTTGGGATTAGGAATCGTTTCGCCTAAAAATAGAGCAGCAAAAACAATATTGATAAAGACTCCAGGTGATTGTGACCAAACTTCTCTCATGGTTTCAGGAAATAAACCACCAGCTAGATAAGCATTTTCTGCTGTTCCTGTAGCCATGGCGATCGCACCAAACACCCCAGGCCCTAGTAATAAAGCGATCGCACCTGCAATAATTGATTCGGGAAGATAAAGTGTTTGAAAAAGTTTAACTTTATGTTTGATAAATCTTGCTATGAGGATTAAAATCCCCAACATGACGAACGCGAAAAAGACATCAAGCAGTTTAAACATTTTTAATTCATTTTTGATAATAATTTAGTTTGAGTATGTCGGCATTATATTAGTCTGTTTGTAACCAAGATTACTTGAATTAATAATGTTGAAGCAATTTCTATCTTTTGATAGATAACAATGTTAAGAAAAATATATGAAGAATCACTCTAGTTGGACTTTGGTTCATGCTAGGCTGCATCAAACTTTAAAAGGGCGCAAATTATTACCAAAAAAAGCCAAAATTTTGCTTGCTTTATCGGGTGGACAAGATTCTCTTTGTTTAAGTAAGCTTCTACTAGATTTACAACCAAAATGGCAGTGGCAAATTGCGATCGCTCATTGCGATCATCGTTGGTCATCTGATACTGGTATAGCCCAACACGTTCAACAGATCGTTCAAACTTGGAATGTGCCTTTTTATCTGCAAATCGCTCAATCTCTGCCAGAAACAGAAGCAGCAGCTAGAACTTGGCGTTATCAAGCATTGACAGAAATTGCTGAAACTGAAGGATTACAATATGTAGTCACAGGTCATACCAAAAGCGATCGCGCTGAGACTTTCCTTTACAATTTGGTTAGAGGTGCAGGTGCAGATGGTTTAAGTGCTTTGACTTGGCAACGTCCTTTAACTTCGACAATTACTTTAGTACGTCCGATTTTAAATTTTACTCGTCGAGAAACTTTTGATTTTTGCCAACAATTTCAGTTACCAATTTGGTTTGATGCAGCTAATCATAATACCAAATATGCTCGTAATCGCATTCGTGCCGATTTAATTCCTTACTTACAAACAAATTTTAATTCACAAGTAGAAAATTGTTTGGCACAAACAGCAGAATTATTACGTGCCGATGTAGAGTATTTGGAAGATACGGCAAGAGAATGGTTTAATCAGGCGATTTCCCCCACAGATAACCAACTTAATCGTATAATCCTTCAAAATCTACCCCTAGCTTTGCAACGCCGAGTTATTCGACAATTTCTTACCTCATTATTGGGTAAAGCTGCTAATTTTGAACAAATTGAAGCTGTTTGCGATTTAATCTCTGCACCAAATCGCAGTCGAACTTCCACTTTACCAGGAAATATAGTTGTAGAAGTAATAGAAGATTGGCTAGTCTTACAAAAAATTAATTAATCAGAATTGCCACTCTGAACCAAAGTGAAGAATCTTCAACCTCATATTCTCCTTTGATCCTGAAGCTTCTAAAGCTTTTGATTACTAAAGTACACAATTAATTTTGCCTAGATACTTATAACAATTTGATTAAAAGAGTGAGACAAGATTTTTTCGGAACTTTAGCACTAAAATCAAAAAGAAACTCAATTTCTGTCAAACTTATTACAAACTTCTTCATGGCCGTTTCCTCTCCTCCTTTAGTCAAACCTCGCGAAAACGACTGGCGACTGTTCCTCAAACTGATTCCTTACACCCGTAATAATCGTGGTATTTTAGTAATTTCGATGATTTTGCTCGTTCCTCTAGCGATCGCGGGAGCAGTTCAACCTCTGATTATCGGACAAGCAATTTCTTTACTAAGAGAGGAAGAAACTTGGTCTTTTCTGAATAATGTGTCTTTAGACCAAGGAATTAATATTTTAGCTGGTTTATTGTTATTAACGGTCATTATACGTCTGATTTTCTCTTCAATTCAGGGTTATTTAGTCCAAAAAATCGGACAAGAAATCACCGCAGCAGTAAGAGAAGACTTATTTACTCATGTTACCGCTCTAGCTGCCAGCTTTTTCGACCGTACTCCCGTTGGAAAATTGGTAACTCGGATCGCTAGTGATGTAGAAGCTTTAGGAGATGTCTTTGCTAGTGGTGCGATCGGTGTAATTAGTGATTTTATCTCAATTGTTGCCATTGTCGTGACTGTTTATATAGTTGACTGGCGATTAGCATCGATGTTGGTATTGATGTTGATTCCAGTGACTGCTTTAATTATTTATTTTCAAAGACAATATCGCAAAGCTAACTATCGCGCCAGAGAAGAATTATCTCAACTCAATTCAATGTTACAAGAAAACATTGTCGGGATAAACATCGTGCAATTGTTTAGAAGAGAAAGATACAATGCAGAGATGTTTAGGGCAATTAATGATCGCTATCGTAAAGAAGTAGACCGAACTATTTTCAATGATTCTGCTATTTCTGCAACTCTAGAATGGATTTCCTTAGTCGCGATCGCGGGTGTGCTTTGGTTGGGTGGTATTTTTGTTCTGAGAGAAAATATTACCTTTGGAACTTTATCTGCTTTTATTCTTTACGCTCAAAGATTATTTAATCCGATTCGTCAATTTGCTGATAAATTTACCATGTTTCAAGCAGGTTTTACGGCAATTGAAAGAATTAGTGAATTAATGAATGAACCTATTGCCATCAGAGATTCTCAAACAGCTTTATCAATTAATAATCAGTTAGATGTTAAAGGAATAAACAAAAAAAATAATCGAGGCGAAATTCGTTTTGAAAATGTTTGGTTTGGTTATAAACCAGATGAATATGTCCTTAAAAATTTAGACTTTACAATTAAACCAGGAGAAAAAGTTGCTCTAGTTGGCCCTACAGGAGCAGGAAAAAGTTCTATTATTAGACTATTATGTCGTCTTTATGAACCTAGTCAAGGCAGAATTTTAATAGATGGAATTGATATCAAAGATATTACTCAAGCAGAATTACGTCGTTATGTAGGAGTGATTTTACAAGAAAGTTTTCTCTTTGCTGGAGATATTAAACGCAACATTACATTAGGTGAAAATTATTCTTTAGCTGAAGTACAACAAGCAGCTAAACTAACTAATATTGATAGCTTTATTGAACAATTACCACAAGGATACAATACCCAATTAAGAGAAAGAGGAACAAATCTTTCTGGAGGACAAAAACAATTACTGGCTTTTGCTCGTGTTGCGATCCGCAATCCTCACGTTTTAGTATTAGATGAAGCTACTGCTAGTTTAGATGTCAAAACTGAAGCTTTAATTCAAGAAGCGTTAGAAGAATTACTAAAAGATAGAACGGCAATTATTATTGCTCACCGACTTTCTACTATTCGTAATGTCGATAAAATCTTAGTTCTCAAACGAGGAGAATTGATTGAATCTGGAAATCATGAAGAGTTATTAGAACAAGAAGGTTTATATGCCAGTTTATACAAACTACAGATGCTAGAAAGTTGATAGTTACTGAAAAAAGTTTAAGTATTGTAATTTAATTAGCTAATAACTATTTATAAAAATAATATTTAATTCGATTTAAAAGTACGCTGTTGCATACGCGAGAGGTTCGCCATCTTCGTTCGCGATCGCTTAAACTACCATTAAATAAACACGCTTTAAAGCTTGCTAAGACAAAGATTTTAGCAATAAATAGTATATTAATACTTAAATGACTCAATCCAAATTTTTAGATTTATCTTAGAAAAAACGAACTTTTGTTATATAATAATAAGGTTGAAAAAAACGGCTCGGTAGCTCAGTTGGTTAGAGCAGGGGACTCATAAGCCCAAGGTCGGCAGTTCAAATCTGCCCCGAGCCATTAAACAGACTGTCTTCTGTGCTTATTATTCATCCCCTCTATCCTCTTCGCTAACCTTTAAAGAGTGAAGCCTGAGAAGTGTACAACACCCATTTTGCACCCAAATACTGAGCTAAAACAACCATCTTCATCAACTCTTTAAATTCATGTCTGATCTGTAAAGCTGTGGAATTATACGGCCATTGGGCAATCTTGTCAAATCCGATGGAGGTATCATCAGGGCGAACGCACACACTTATTAACATTTAAGGAAAATTAGAAATAAGTCAAAGAGATTGATCTAGGATGCTGAAAAACCATGATTTTGAGCGTTCTAATTAAGCATGAACTCATCACCACTAACATCTATTGAAACTCACTTTCGTTCTCTACCTGACCCACGTGCCAAACATCGTATTGAGCATCGTCTGATTGATATTGTGATGATTACAATTTGTGCGGTGATTTGTGGTGCAGATAACTGGGTAGATATCGAAAACTACGGTCATGCTAAACAAGATTGGCTCAAGGAATTTTTAGAATTACCGTACGGTATTCCATCTCACGATACATTAATGCGAGTCTTTGCCCGCCTCAAACCAGAACATTTGCAACAATGTTTTCTTAACTGGATACAAGCCGTCAGTCAGATAACTAAAGGTCAAGTAATTGCGATTGATGGTAAAAGCTTACTGAGTGCCTTAGAACGGGGTCAAAACCGAGGAGCAATTCATATGGTAAGTGCATGGGCAACAGAAAATCGATTAGTCTTGGGACAGCAAACAGATTAGACATAAATTTAAAGAGTTGATGAAGACTCTTTTTTTTGTTTTTGGGTAGAAGTAGAGTGAGGGTAATTGAGGGAATTTTGAGGGTGTAACTCTACAGTGGTTCTATCACTTGTGGGTGAAAGTAACGTCAAATAAGCACTAAAACCAGGGCGAACGACGGGACTCGAACCCGCGAATGGTGGAACCACAATCCACTGCCTTAACCACTTGGCTACGCTCGCCATATTGCATAGGAAATTATAACATCTTTTGAACAATTAAGATAGATTTAATTTTATTTGACTGAAACATTGATGAATTAAATCCCAGCGCAAACTATTTTGAATCTCAACCCAATCATTTTTACATAAATCATAAATCAAAGTGCAGTAACCAGCACCAAATTTATAACAACCATGTAACTAGTCACTCATCACGATATTGTTTAAAACAACAAGAATGCTATTTTATGAATTAATTAAGCAGTTTTCTTCAACAGAGAATAACCATGGAGTCCGATGAATATCCTCAAGCTTATTTTTGGTACTACTTTAATTGGAATAAGCGTGATCATGGTAGCTACTAATCCCGATCATGATAGCTATCAAGAATTCGCTGCCGATACTCTTAATATTTATCTTAAAGAGCAAATTTGCACTCAAGTTTCTCAACAATTAGGCAATTTTTTACAAAGCCATTGTCTTTTGTTGGTTGATACAACTCGTCCTCATTTATCCAAAATTGTCGCTCAAAATACTCAAAGATACAATTTTATTTTGTTTAGTATTTATCAAACTGACTTATCAGTTTCTTCAACCTTGCCAGAGTATCACGTTAGTACTATTGGCATTTTAGAAAATTTTTATATTTATCAAGCAGAACAGATTTAAAAAATTACGATAATTTCGTTTGATTAAATTGGAATATTATAGGAATAAAATATTTTTTTTATAGGAGTCAATTAATGAGTGAAGTAGCTAACAATGATCAAACTTTATCTTCTGCATCTCAATTAGAAAATGAATCTGAATTAACTCGTACACCACCTTGGGGCAAAGTCATAGTTTTAGAAGAAGGAGAGCGTTATCGCATCAATCGGATTGAAGTAAAACCAGGACATCATATTAGTACTCAAATGCACTATCATCGTAGCGAACATTGGATTGTTGTGTCTGGGACAGCTAAGGTTATTTTTAATGGAGAAGAACAACTGTTGATGCAAAAACAATCTACTTATGTTCCGATGAATACTCCTCATCGGGTAGAAAACCCAGGAGTAATTCCTTTAGTGATGATTGAAGTTCAAAATGGAGAATATCTTGGCGATGATGACATTATTCGCTTTGCTGAATAAAAAATAGATAATAATCAAAAAAACATTTCAACTAAGATTACTATCAATCCAATTTAAATAAGATTGTAAACCATTAATAATAGGTAAAGCGATTATTTCAGGGACTTCGTAAGAATGAATTGCTTTAATTTTTTGTGCTAAAAGGTCAAATTGATTGACGTTAGTTTTAATCAATAATTGCCACTCGTAGTCTTGATTAAGCTTGCTTTGCCAAACGTACATAGAATTAACAGGAAAAATATTAACACAAGCTGCTAACTTTTTAGACAACAAAACTTGGGCAATTTCTTGAGCTTGTGCTTCAGTAGCAACAGTAACTAAAACTACACAGTATTCAATTGAATTAGTTGTCATAGAAATTAACTCGCTGTTTCCCAATAACACGAAGCAGAACAATTCACAGAAGTTGAAAAAATTGCCTCGGAAATTGATGCCTCTTGAAGCTTAGTATTCGTCAAGATTGCTTTTTGAAGATTAGCAAAACTTAAATCTGCTTTTGTCAAATTAGCTTCGGCTAAGTTGGCTTCAGCTAAATTAGCTTTAGATAGCTTTGCTCCAGTCAAATTTGCTCCTTGTAAATTAACTCTCAATAAACGAGCCTCTTCTAAATTAGCTTTAGTTAAATTAGCTCCTGCTAAATTTGAACCGTTTAATTTAGCTCTACTTAAATTAATTCCTTCCAAATTAATTCCACTCAAATCTACTTCTTTTAAAAAAGTTTGGCTTAAATTAACTTCATTAAATAAAGTTTGATCGAACTTAGCTCCAGTTAATCTACCTTCATACAAATTTGCCCAGTTAAAATTGACTCCATTTAAATTTGCTTCCCTCAAGTTAATTTTTTGCAGTTTCGCTCCACAGAGATTGGCATTACTTAGATTAGCTGCCCTCAAATTCGTATAAGAAAGATTAGCACCGCTTAATTGAGCTTGAATTAATTGAGATTTAACCATAAATGCTCCACTTAAATCAGCTTTAGTTAAATCTGTTTGATTAAATTGTGCCTCGCTAATTTTAGCGCAACTTAAATTTGCCCAATTTAAACTAGCTTGACTAAGATTAGACTTAGTTAAAAAAGTTTTACTAAGATTAACTCCCTTCAAATTTGCCCCTGTTAAATCAACAGATATCAGCATCACTCCACTTAAATCTTGTCCACTAAGATCAATTCCAGGAAAATCCCGATATCCTTGCTCGTAGAGTCTGAGAAAATGACTGGCTTTCATAAAAAAAACTAGAACGTGGAAAGATTTTTAATTTATTTAATTTTCAGCTTTAGTTCTAGCTTAAAGGGAAAAAAATGTTATTGCCTAGGAGTTTTCTTATTCTGTAACAATGTAATTTGTTATTTGTAATATTTGCTTTGATTTATGTAGTTGATAAAGAATAAATTTGCCCATCTATTAGCAGTCTAGTAATTCCTTTGGCTTGTAAATAATGAGAGGTTTTTTGTAACATTCGACCATCAGGAACTTTAATTACACGTTCTCTGCGATGAGAAAATCGTCTTGCCACACGGTGGTTATCAAATATAGGTAAAGTTTGTTGTTGAAATTCTTCTTTGGGAATTTTACCCAAATCTGCAAAATTTTCTAGAGGTCTAGCAATTAATTCTGCCGAGCGATCAACTACAATGTAGCAAATTTTAGGAAAAGAAGCTGCTGACAAAGGTAAGATTTTGATTTTAGCATTTCCAGAGTTGGCATAAGGATAGCTAATTTGTCTTTCTGTTTCTGTTTCGCTTTCCCAATCCTCTTCGTCATCTTCTAAGTCATCGTCTTCATCTTCCAAGTCGTCAAGGTCGGCAATATCATCTCCGAACATTTCACCTAAAGCTATCATGTTTGCATCATCAATTTCTTGTTCGAGTTCTGATACCTGATTGGTCGGTGTGGACAATTTTTCTACATCAAGATTATCAAACTTATCTTGCCGAGCAATTGAAAAATCTGTTTCCTCAGCAGTAGCTGAAATTTTAATGGGTGGCTTTTCTAGCTCAATTGTTTCAGAATGATTAATAATAGGTAAATTTTTTTGAGTCTGATCTGGTTTAGTTTGTTGATCTAGCTCGATTGGAATTTGCTCTTGAAGAAAATCAGTTTTGCCGGGAGTGCGAGCCAAACGTTTTTGTTGAATTAAATCTTCATACTCGGTAGCAGAAAGATTATTTTTGAGAAAACGGCTAATAGTTGAACTACTGACACCGTAACGAGTAGCTAAAGTTGAGGTTGTCGCTTCCGAATGGCGGTACAAATTTAAAATTTCTTGTTTATCTTCTTTGGTCAATTTTTTCGGACTCATACTACCTCAACCGATCCGTTTAACTCTTTGGGATTAAGCTCATCTTATAGTGTATCTTGCTAAATCTCCAATCGTAACAGGAACTACAATAAATATTTAATTGCTTTTGGCAATCAAAAAAAAGCTTATTTTTTCTGGAATAGTTTTTAGCCTTGAGTAAATAACTGATAAAGTATTTTTTGAAAAAGCAAAATACTAATAGTACCGCTATGCCAAGAGTTGATGCTCCCCCTGCCCTACTTGTACTAGCTGACGGTAGTTATTATCATGGTTTGTCGTTTGGTGCCAAAGGAACTACAGTAGGTGAAGTTGTCTTTAACACCGGAATGACTGGATATCAAGAAGTCTTGACAGATCCAAGTTACTGTGGTCAAATTGTTACCTTTACTTATCCTGAATTAGGAAATACTGGAGTTAATCCAGAAGATGAAGAATCGGATTATCCTCAAGTTAAAGGCGCGATCGCTCGTAATATAACTTATCGTCCTAGTAATTGGCGTTCTACCAAGTCTTTACCAGATTATCTTACAGAGCATAACATACCTGGTATTTATAGTATTGATACTCGTGCTTTAACTCGTAAACTTCGTTCTGTTGGTGCTATGAACGGTGGTATTTCAACAGAAATTCTCGACCCCGAAAAGTTATTACGTCTAGTCGAACAAGCACCCAGTATGGCGGGTTTAAATTTAGTCAAAGACGTTACAACTAAACAAGTATACGAATGGTCAGAGTCAACTACTCCCCACTGGGAATTTAGTCCAGCGAAAACTAAGCCAGATCAAGAACTTCTAACTGTAGTCGCCATAGATTTTGGGATTAAAAGAAATATTTTGCGTCGTTTAGCTAGCTATGGTTGTAGAGTTATTGTAGTCCCTGCTAATACTTCCCCAGAAGAGATTCTTGCTTACAATCCTGATGGTGTGTTTCTCTCTAATGGGCCTGGCGATCCTGCTGCTAATTTGGAAGGAATTGAGACTACTAAACAGTTATTAAAGGCAGGATTACCTACCTTTGGTATTTGTATGGGACATCAAATTCTCGGTTTGTCTCTAGGTGCAGAAACATTTAAACTTAAATTTGGTCATCGAGGATTAAATCAACCAGCAGGACTTAAACAGCAAGTAGAAATTACTAGTCAAAATCATGGTTTTGCTCTTGCTGTCGAATCACTTAATCCAGAAGTGGAAATTACTCACCTAAATCTTAATGACCAAACTATAGCAGGATTAAAACATAAATCTTTACCTTTCTTCTCAGTACAATATCATCCCGAAGCAAGTCCTGGTCCTCATGATGCAGATTATTTGTTTGAGGAGTTTGTTAAGTTGATGAGAAATTAAGTATTACTTAAGTATTAGATTAAGGGTGCATTCTGAGAGAATGCACCTGATTGAATTTTAATTCTTCTGCTGCTTATTGTTTCAGATTCAAGTAGTTGTAATTATTATTTTTTAAATTAATAAAAGTTTTTTTTAAGTGAATTTACTGAATAAAAATTTAACTTAAATATTTAAAATTTAAACTTTTCCAACAGTTAAAATCTTACTAATAACTACATAGAAACACTTTTAACTAAAGAATCAGTGATTTACGTTGTTGGCATTCTCAACTTCTAGGTTGATAATTATCTAAAAGGCTAATTTTTAAATTTATCATAAAGTCGATTTGTCATGGCTTCACTAAATCTTTAGTTTTTTATTGTCTTAAAATTATGAATATGGGCTCTGCCAAAATTCTTGTTGTAGACGACGATCCTGCAATCCGTAACTTAATCATACGTTTTCTTACTCAGAAAAACTATCAGGTTGAATCTGCCGACGATGGACAATCAGCATTGAAAATGTTTGAGCAGTTTAATCCAGATTTAGTTATTTTGGATGTTAACTTACCTGATGCTTTGGGCTACAATCTTTGTGAAGATATGCAGGGAAGAACAGATGTTTTTATTCTGATGCTCACTAGTCGTGCTGATGCTTCGGATAAAAAAGAAGGTTTTCTTAAAGGTGCAGATGATTATTTAACTAAACCTTTTGACCTACAAGAGTTGGAATATCGAGTTAAAGCAATTCTTAAACGTCAGCGTACTGTTACAACCTCAGAGAAACAACCAATAGTTTATAATAATCTTTTGATCGATCCTGTGCGTCGAGAAGTAAAAATCAATGACAGTTTAATTCTTTTAACGGCATTAGAATTTGATTTACTTCATTTTTTAGCTAGTCGTCCTGGTCGTGTATGGCGAAGAGAAGAACTAATTCAAAATGTTTGGGATTATGAATATGTTGGAGATCAACGAGTCGTTGATGTTCATATTGGTCAAATTCGCAAAAAAATCGAATTAGATCTTTCAGAACCTTGTTTTATTCAAACAGTAAGAGGAGTTGGCTATAAATTTGAAGTAGGGGCATAATTTGCCTAGTTAAAAGTTTAATTATTTCGCTAAACTTAGTTGGCTTTAGGATGCTTGTTTTGAAGTTTTACGTAGAAAAATTTAGCTTCTAAAACCTAAGAGTTTGAATACAGTTATTAATTAAAAAAAGTTAAAAACTCGGCGATCGCTTGATAATTTTGCCAAGCCGAGGTGTATTGTTATTTCTACTTGAATCAATTTAATTTAAAGGTAAGATTACCTTACTAATTTCAACCAATACTTTTTTAGAAATTTATTTTATTCGGATTCACTAGAAGATTTTTCAACTTCTCGTTCTACTGCCATTTCCGTTTTGCTACTACCCTCTAATTTTGCACTCATTTTAACGGAATCTTCTATTTGTTGAGCTTCTCGCTTAAATTCATTTTCAAATTCTTTTGATGCATCCTGAAAACCACGAATTGCTTTACCAAGACTACGACCAATCTCTGGTAATTTTTTGGGACCAAAAACTAATAAAGCTACTACTAAAATTAAAGCCATTTCTGGTAAACCAATGCCAAAAATATTCATAATAATCGTCTCTGTTACGCTTCAATTTTTATTATTACCGAAAAAAAACCCCGAATTACGGGGATTACTTGTTTGTTCATGAATTAGTTGAATGGAAACTATCTACCTAAACTAGTCCAATCTACATCTATTCCTTCTAATAATAATGAAGAGTTATAAAGTTGCAAAATAATTAAAAGAAAAACGAAAAATAAGAGCATAAAAACTCCCATTAAAGGAGTTGTACCCCAACCGGGAGCAACTTTACCATATTCTGAGTTTAAAGGTTTGAGAATATCTCCCAAACGAGTACGTTGTGCCATAGTTCACCAGTAGTATGTCTTAGATAATTTTTGTAATCTTCTGTAATATTATAAAGGAAGAGTTATCATAATTTATCTAGCTTATGGAACCCGCAATAGTTCTTAGCATCAGTATTGGTGCAATCTTAATTATCATTACTGGTTTTTCTATTTATACTGCTTTTGGGCCACCTTCAGCAGAGTTAAACGATCCTTTTGAGGATCATGAAGATTAAAATTAGCTATAAGTAAAACTAATAATCAAACTGGAGCTTTAGGAGATTAATCTTTTTGTCCTAATTGGTTATTAGTTAGATCAAGCTTGCTTGGAAAGCAAAAGTTTTACAGATGGTTGATTAGCAAATATATTAATTAGAGTTTACGAGCGATCGCGATCATTGTTATGGTGTCTACCAATCCTTACAATTATATTTTTTGATTTGTAAGTATTAGTTTGGAATAATCTAATCAAATCAGCCAGACACAATATTGAGGTAGACAATAGAATGATCTTGTATTTTATACAAATTGCTCGCGTTAAAATTCTAAACTAACAATCTCTTTTGCTAGTTGATGACAAACAGGTATGTTACTTAAAGGCAATTTGTCACCGCCACACCATTAGTAACGGTTAATTTGAAGCAAGCAAAATATAAAACGGCGTGTAAATCTAATCAGATTATCACGCCATTTCAGAAATATTTAGACTATTTCCAATTTAGTAACGACTAGAATTTGGTTTGTAAACAATAAAGCTAACAGTCTGACATTGCTTAATGTTGTCAAAACCAACTACGCGGATGTAGCAATCAGAATATTCAGAGCGACATTCTCTAACTTCATTAAGTACATCTTGAGCGTTTCTAGCATCAAACAAAGGTAATTTCCACAAAGTCCAGTGGTGAAGTTCAGGAGTAGGCTCTTTTTCAAACTCAACTCCAGGAATAAAACCTTGCTCGAGCATATAATCGATTTGTTTGGCGATTTGCTGATCGGTTAAAGGAGGTAAATAAGAAAGGGTTTCGTAACGACGCTCTTTTGGTAATGTTTTCATCTGCTTATTTTCCTATATGTCAAATATTTGTTTGATTAGAAGAATCATCCACATTAAACTCTGACGAGATTTCACTATCTGAGTTTGGCTCAGGATAAGCTTCCTGAGAGGTTGGTTCTGAATCAGTGCTTTCTGGATGAGTTGTAGAACTTGAGGTTTGGGACTTAGTAAGGCGTTCCAACAATTTACGACGGTGTTCTACATTAGCTTGCACAATTCCTGTACGCACCATTTCAGGAAGAAAATCTAACACTTGTTGCGCTATTTCTTCTCTCACTATGAGAATTCGCAGTAATAACTCCTTATTCTCTGACATTAACCCATCGAGATAAGCTTCCCCATCTTGAAGTTTGGTGCGATCGCTATAGTGACTTAACCAAATTGCTTGATTAGGATTTGTTTCTGAGAGTTGGCTGATAATTGTACGTACTGCTTGATAAGTGAGGTAACTTTGAAGAACTTTAGCCGTATCTTTCGCAATTTGTTTGGGATACATTAATACTTACCTGTCCCGATTCAGTTATTGAGAGAACAGCTACCAAGTTTTTTTATTTGTAACTGTTCGCTATTAACTGAATTAAAGAGTATCCATAGCCTCAAATTCAAATTTGATTTCTTTCCACAATTCGCAAGCAGCAGCTAATTCAGGACTCCAACGGCAAGCTTCACGAATAACATCGTTACCTTCACGAGCTAAAGAACGACCTTCATTACGAGCTTGAACACAAGCTTCTAAAGCTACACGGTTAGCTGTTGCACCAGGAGCATTACCCCAGGGGTGTCCGAGAGTACCACCACCGAACTGTAAGCAGGAATCATCACCAAAGATTTCTACTAAAGCAGGCATATGCCATACGTGAATACCACCAGAAGCTACAGGCATAGTTCCAGGCATAGAAGCATAATCTTGAGTGAAGAAAATACCGCGAGAACGATCTTCTTCTACATAGTCTTCGCGCATTAAGTCAACGAAGCCCATCGTGATACCACGTTCACCTTCTAATTTACCAACTACAGTACCAGAGTGTAAGTGGTCACCACCAGATAAACGTAAGCACTTAGCCAAAACGCGGAAGTGAATACCATGATTCTTTTGACGGTCGATTACTGCGTGCATTGCACGGTGAATGTGAAGTAATAAACCGTTGTCACGACAGTATTTAGCCAGAGTAGTGTTAGCAGTAAAACCACCAGTTAAAAAGTCATGCATGATGATAGGTGTGCCGATTTCTTTAGCGAATTCAGCGCGTTTCATCATTTCTTCACAAGTACCAGCAGTAACGTTGAGGTAATGACCTTTAATTTCGTTAGTTTCTGCTTGAGATTTTTCAATCGCTTCTTGAACGAAGAGGAAGCGATCGCGCCAACGCATAAAAGGCTGAGAGTTAATGTTTTCGTCGTCTTTAGTGAAGTCTAAACCGCCACGAAGACATTCGTAAACTGCACGACCGTAGTTTTTAGCAGACAAACCTAATTTAGGTTTAATGGTACAACCCAACAGAGGACGACCGTATTTGTTTAATTTATCTCTCTCAACAGTAATACCGTGAGGAGGTCCTTGGAAAGTTTTAATTAAAGCAACAGGAAAACGAATATCCTCTAAACGTAAAGCACGTAGAGCTTTAAATCCAAAAACGTTACCTACTAAAGAGGTCAAAACGTTAGTAACAGAACCTTCTTCAAACAAATCAAGAGGATAAGCGATGAAAGCAAAATATTGATTATCTTCGCCTGGAACTGGCTCTAGATCGTAGCAGCGACCTTTATAGCGGTCTAGATCAGTTAATCCGTCAGTCCAAACGGTTGTCCAAGTACCAGTAGAAGATTCAGCAGCTACCGCAGCACCAGCTTCTTCTGGAGGAACACCAGGCTGAGGGGTCATACGGAAACAAGCTAGCAGATCGGTATCCTTGGGTGTGTAGTCTGGGGTGTAGTAGGTTAGGCGATAATCTTGTACACCAGCTTTAAACCCACTAGATGATTTGGTTTGTACCATTGGGTCATTCCTCCATAAAAAAAATGCTTATTTTGCCCTCTGTTAGAGTCAATTTACTTGAACTCTTAAAAATAATTAGGGGAGAAAAATCTTTAAAAAGATATCTCGCTTGAAGAAAAATGTTGTTTGATAGTCAGTTTGACTATTTATCTTTTTCAAGTTTTAATCTTAACACAAATTTTAGCTTTGAAAATCAAATTTAACTCTATTTCTTAGCGATTTTGATTGTTATTTTTTTTAAGACATATTAGTTTGGCTGATGATTACTAATTGCCTTTTCTTTTTAATTAAGAAATATTAATTGACACACTTACCTTCTTCTGTCTCAGCAAGAGTGATTCTGTCGTTATTTTAAGTATAAATACTTAATTTAGATCAAGTTTAAAATAATTATTTTTATTGGGTAAAAAACAAAAAAAGAGCTTTTTTCGTCTAAAAAGAATAGACAAAGTCATAAAAAGCTCAATATCTAATTTTAATTCTTAATACAAATTACCCAAATTACTTTGATTATTTAGCTAAATATTTGGACAACTCTCATAATAATTTTTTCAGAAATTATTCAAGTTTTTTTGGTAAATTTTTTTTCCAAGCTTGTCCTTGAGGGAAAAGAGTTAATAACAATTGATTGATATAAACTTGCCCCACCACTGAACTTTGATTAGGCTGAGTTTCTATCTGATGATTCTCTAAATCAATTTTTTCAAAACCATTTAATTCTGAAATTGAAACAGATGAGGATTCCTCAACTTGTTTTTCCTCTAATCCATTATTATTAACTATTGAGATTGAGGGCTGAGATTCTAAAGAAGTTTCTGCCCAAAAATCATCGGTTTCTAAAACAGTTGTATTTTCTTCAGTCGATAAATTCTGAGAATTTTCAGTTTCATCGAGTTGAGATAAATTTGTTGGCTCGGTTGCTTGATTTTCTTTGATTTGGCGGGATGTATCTCCAACTATAGAACCTGGAGTGATAACTGTCAGAGGTGCTACAGAAGTATTAAAAATAGTTGTTGCCGAACCGATACAAGCGTTATTACCAATTATTCCAGTACCAATTATTAAAACTCCAGAGCCTAAAATTGCACCGCTTTTTATTTTCATTGAGCCTTGATAAGCATTGATAATTGCCCCCATGCCAATACAAACTTCAGCTTCTATGACAATACTGCTATTTGGACCAGCTTGTAAAATGACTCCCGGAGCTATACTTGCAGTGGGATGAATTGTGACATCGCCACAAACACGAATATCTGAGTTACTGACAGGTTGCAGAGGTGGTAGGTACATCTTTTTTCAATTACAAGAACTGGAAAATAGGAACAGCCCTGATAGTTATTGAGTTGTTAATTTTTAGTAAGTTACTATTAGTAGCTGTTCCTTGTTCTACAGGTACAATCGCAACCTGAATCCTAACTTTAATCTACAATCTACTAAGGACGCTGAATAATAGTTTCGGAAACTCGTCGTTTTGCATTAGGGTCAATTCCAATCAAACGAACATATTCGCCTGAGTGTTCTGCTAAACAAACTTCTAAGGCAGCAACTACGTCTAACTCGTGACGACTTTCGATAGGAGAACAACTTTGCCATGACTTAGTTTTAAAACGACGTTGGTCAGCGTGTTCTGTCCCGATTTTGTAGCCTCCAGCTAAAAGAGAACGAATTTGTTCTAAAGCTTCTGGAGTGAGGTGACGATTGCTGAATTCATTGCTATAACGAAAACCGTTGCCATTGCCGTTGCTCTGACTAGAGGTAGAGGATGTGGTATTTGCTTTTACTGTTTTGGGAGTATCGCCAGGACGCTGAATGATCGTTTCGGAAACTCGGCGTTTAGCATTGGAGTCAATGCCAATCATACGAACGTATTCGCCTGCGTGTTCAGCTAGACAAGCTTCTAAGGCTGCTACTACTTCAGCTTCTCGTTTACTATCAATTGGAGAACAGCTTTGCCACGACTTAGTTTTAAAACGACGTTGGTCGGCGTGTTCTGTACCGATTTTATAGCCACTAGCTAATAAAGAACGTACTTCTTGCAATATTTCTGAACTTAGGCTGTTACTGCCAACCTTGTTACTGCTATAGCTTTTACTACGACCATTGCTATAACTAGAAGCACCATTTGATTTAGAAGAGTGATTGGAACTATCTCCAGGTCTTTGGATAATAATTTCTGCTAATCTGCTTTTAGCATTAGAGTCTACGCCAATTAAGCGGACATATTCTCCAGCATACTCATTTAAAGCAGATTCAACTTGACTGATAACCTGATTCGTATTGCCACTAAATTGTCCTGCTGTTAACCAAGATTTAGTTTTGAAGCGACGTTGATTAGCGTGTTCAATCCCAATATCACATCCTTGATTGAGCAAAGAACGGACTTGTTGTGCTATTGCATCACTTAAATGTCCATTACCATTACCGTTACTATGACCGTTACTACTGCCGTTACCATTAGAGTGACGGTTGCTAGTGTATGATTTAGCTTTGCTAGTAGTTGTTTTGGTTGTAGTTAAACTATCTCCAGGTCGTTGGATAATAATTTCTGCTACTCTTCGTTTCGCTTGTGGATCTACTCCAATTAACTGGACATATTCTCCTTGATGTTGACTGAGAATATTTTCTAGTTCACTGAGGACTTGGCTTTCTTTTGTGCTATTGATTTGTCCTCCAGTTAGCCAAGATTTAGTTTTGAAACGACGTTGATTGGCATACTCAATACTAAGAGAACAACCTTGGTTCAATAGCGATCGCACTTGGGCTTTAATATCTGAATTTAAACTCATATTTCCTACTGAATTTATATAGTTATTACCATTAGTTTCTTCAGTTCTGCTTGGTTGAGAAAAACCACGTTCTTCGCGGAGGGGAGTAATACAAGCAGCATTTTCCGCACAATGATATCCCGCTAAAAGTGCTTCGTTGATTTCAACGACATGATGCGCAAAAGCGCGATCGCTATCTTGAATATCCGATAAGCGATCGGCTTGTTGTTGATTAGTAATCACTGCCCCTGAAGGAACATATTTTCCCGGAGGTATTTCTACATCTTGAATCAAGGCGTGCATCATCACGATACAACCTTTACCGACTTTGGCATTAAATACTGTAGATCTAAAACCAATAAAGCACTCATCTCCTACATATGCAGGTCCATGAATTAGTGCCATATGGGTGATACAAGAATTTTTGCCAATCCAGACAGAATAATCTTTGCCGTCGTCGCCCCTCACCCGACCTTGTTCTAAGCCGTGAATCACGACTCCATCTTGGATATTAGTATTGTCCCCAATATAAAACGGAGTACCTTCATCAGCCCTAATAGAAGTGCCAGGAGCAACTAAAACGTTTGCACCAATTTGGACATCACCAATCAAATTGGAAAACGAATGGACATAAGCACTTTCATCTATTTGGGGTTCAGCTAAATCTTTCGACCAAGGAGTCGGGGGAGCCGCTTTGGTGCGGACTACCATTGTCTCAAATCCTCCTAATAATAATTAAGCCATTTGTTACCCGCTTAACTTAAACTTCCAATGTAATCAACACTTCAATTTAAGTTTTTTTGTAAAAATGCTTCACAAAAAACGTTCTGCTTCTTTTTTACTGTAAAGCGGTCGATTATCTACACTTACTGTATCTATAATTCCCACTACTATCGCATCTAGCGGTCGATGTTCGTGTCCAGTTTCGGTACGAGCAGCACTACCTCTACTCACTAGAACCCACTCATTAACACCAGCACCAACTGGATCGCCAGCAACTTCATATTTTGGTAAAAGTTGTCCCTGCTCATCAATATATTGAACCAGCAACAACTTAACTCCTGTCATGCTAGAGGATTTGTGGGTGCTTACCACTGTGCCACGAACTTTAGCGATTTTCATCTGCTTATGGTCTTCTTAAAGGCTGAGGATTGACACTTTCCCTAAATTGTTCGACAGCTTCGGTATAACGAATTGGTAGAACATATTCGAGGTTTTCGTGAGGACGAGCGATAATGTGATGAGACAAAACACTACCACCGTTAACTCTTCTGACGTTTTCAATTCCCGCCGAAACAGAAGCCTGTACTTCAGAAACATCTCCTCGCACAATGACGGTTACTCGTCCTGTACCGATTTTTTCGTAGCCGACTAAAGTAACACGAGCTGCTTTTACCATCGCGTCAGCAGCTTCTACTACTGCTGGGAAACCCAAGGTTTCAATCATTCCTACTGCAATGGACATATAACTCTACTCCTTAAATATTAATAAATTTGATTTTGATTGATTGGGCTAGTAGGATCTAAACTGCTCTACTTCTTCGGTGTAGCGTATTGGCAGAACGTATTCTAGGTTTTCGTGAGGACGAGCGATAATGTGAGTAGACAATACTTTTCCACCGTTAACTCTGCTGACGTTTTCAATTCCCGCTGCAACTGAAGCTTGTACTTCAGAAACATCTCCTCGCACAATGACAGTTACTCGTCCTGTACCGATTTTTTCGTAGCCGACTAAAGTAACACGAGCTGCTTTTACCATTGCGTCAGCAGCTTCTACTACTGCTGGGAAACCCAAGGTTTCAATCATTCCTACTGCAATGGACATATAACTCTACTCCTTAAATATTAATAAATTTGATTTTGATTGAATTGATTGAATTAATAAGTTCGGAACTGCTCTACTTCTTCGGTGTAGCGTATTGGCAGAACGTATTCTAGGTTTTCATGAGGACGTGCAATAATGTGAGTAGACAATACTTCTCCACCATTAACTCTGTTAGCAGCTTCAATTCCGGCCGAAACAGAAGCTTGTACTTCAGAAACATCTCCTCGTACGATGACGGTTACTCGTCCTGTACCGATTTTTTCGTAGCCGACTAAAGTAACACGAGCTGCTTTTACCATAGCATCAGCAGCTTCTACTACTGCTGGAAAACCTAAAGTTTCGATCATTCCTACTGCAATTGGCATCTAATTATTCCTCCGCGCTCAAGCCAAAATTTTTGAAATTTTAAATAAAAAGTAGAGTCATTTGATAAATTACATCAAACAAAATTTCTCCATTGTTACTATCAATCATAAATGAAAGACCAGGCTTTTATTTGTTTTTGTGCTGGTAATTTTGATTGCTAGTGAACGCCATTAATCTAAAACAATTATTTTTTTTAGAAATAGGCTGGCAAAATTTTGACGGTCTTGGGTAATTTACCACTCTATAGTCAAGCATAAATAACCTTGTACCCTTTGACAATATAAACTATGATTATATTTTTTAATTTGATTGTTAATAAGAATTAATACCTAATTATTTTAGGCTGATTGACACAAGTTTAGTAATGTGCGTTTGTCGAAGTATTAAACTGTTTTATAATTTTTTTATTGTGTCTGGATAGAACGGTAAAACTGAAGGCCTGATTCAATGAGTTCTGTTTGGAATGATGTGAGTAGATGTTTTGTGCTGAAAGCGATCCCTATCTTCGATAAAATAACTTGGACTGAAGCTATTTTTCAGTAACAAGGATGGAGCATTAGCTCAAAAAATCAATAATAACCTGTATGATAATAAAAAAAATAACAACTTTTGGTAGTTAAAAATATTTATATGACAGGTATTTATAAAAGGTAAACAACCTAGTTCAACAAAAGCTTAATTTCAATATACAAGATTTTAGAGTTGAAATTAGAGATAGTAATTATCTAAAAAAAATCGGCTTTAAAATAAAAAAATTAAGATAAAAATTTTAGATAAATGTTGTTAACTAATCAGGGGAGTTTTGATGACTGACTTTTTTTTACAAACTACTTGGATTGTGCCTTTATACGGTCTTTTGGGGTCTATTTTGACTTTACCTTGGTCTTTGGGTATTATTCGCAAAACAGGACCTAGACCTGCAACTTATCTCAATTTATTGATGACTATAGTAGCTTTAATTCATGGCTCGATTGTCTTCAATTTAATTTGGATTCAACCAACTCAACAGATAGTTTTTCATTGGCTTAAAGTAGCAGATTTGGACTTGACCTTAGCAATTGAACTTTCTCCTGTAAGTGTTGGAGCATTAGAGTTAGTTACAGGCATCAGTTTGCTAGCTCAAATTTATGCTCTTGGTTATATGGAAAAAGATTGGTCTTTGGCTCGTTTCTTTGGTTTGATGGGCGTTTTTGAAGGAGCTTTAGGGGGAATTGCTTTGAGTGATTCTTTACTCTTGAGTTATGCCTTATTAGAGTTGTTAACTTTATCTACTTATCTCTTGGTAGGTTTTTGGTATGCTCAACCTTTAGTAGTTACAGCAGCTAGAGATGCATTTTTAACCAAGCGAGTTGGAGATATCATCCTACTGATGGGTTTAGTAGCTCTTTCTGCCTATGGTGCAGGATTGAATTTTTCTCAGTTAGAAAAATGGGCTAATACTTTTCCTTTAACACCATTAGCTTCGGCTTTGTTGGGATTATCTTTAATTGCAGGACCTACTGGAAAATGCGCTCAATTTCCTCTGAATTTGTGGTTAGATGAAGCGATGGAAGGTCCTAACCCTGCCGGAATTATGAGAAATTCTATTGTTGTCTCGGCGGGTGCTTATGTGCTGATTAAATTGCAGCCTGTTTTTACTCTCTCGCCTGTTTCTTCTGATGTTTTAATTATTTTGGGAACAGTAACGGCGATTGGGACTTCTTTAATGGCGATCGCGCAAATTGATATTAAACGAGCTTTATCCCACTCTACTAGTGCTTACTTAGGATTAGTCTTTATTGCGGTAGGACTAGGACAAGTAGATATTGCATTTTTACTGTTATTTACTCATGCGGTTGCCAAAGCCTTACTCTTTATGAGTGCGGGGTCGATTATTTTGACGACTAGTAATCAAAATATCACCGAGATGGGGGGATTGTGGTCACGGATGCCTGCTACGACTATGGCTTTTGTAGTTGGTAGTACAGGATTGGTTGCTTTGATGCCAATGGGTATGTTCTGGACTTTCCAGCGATGGTTTAATGGTTCGTGGGAAGTTGATTGGTGGTTACTGGGAGTTTTATTGTTTGTTAATACTCTATCTGCCTTAAATTTGACCAGAGTATTTCGGTTAGTATTTTTGGGCGAACCACAAATGAAAACCCGTCGTGCGCCTGAAGTACCTTGGCCGATGGCATTGCCAATGGTATCTTTAACAATTTTAGTTTTGTTAGCACCAGCAGCACCAATTAAATGGCCTTTGTGGTTGAGTCCAACTACTCCATTGGCTTTGGGAGAGGAAACTCTTATTCAATTAGCTACACCCCTTTTGATAGTTTCTGGGTTAGTCGGTTGTGCAATAGGAGCAACACTTCATTTACACAAAGCTTGGGCTAGACCAACTCAAGTTGTTTGGAGATTTTTCCAAGATTTGTTTGCTTACGATTTTTATATTGACCGTTTCTATCAACTCACTGTAGTGGCAGCCGTGACTGGATTGTCTAAATTAACTGCTTGGATTGATCGCTATGTAGTAGATGGTGCAGTCAATTTGGTGAGTCTGTTTACAATTTTTAGTGGTAATGCTCTCAAATACAATGTTTCTGGGCAGTCTCAATTCTATATCCTGACAATTCTGGTGGGTGTTAGTTTGCTGCTTTGGTCGGTACTTAGTGGTCAATGGTCAATTGTTACCAATTATTGGTCATCTCTAATCAATCAATAATTTAATTTTGTTTAAAAGCGACTATCACAAATTATGCTCAGTGCTTTAATCGTAATTCCTTTGCTTGGTGCAGCGTTAATTGGCTTTTGGCCTCAACAAATTGAAGGAAAAACTACTCGTTCAATTGCTTTAGTTATCGCAATCAGCACAATTGTTGTCAATTTGATTTTGGGATTGAAATTCGATCCTAGTATTGCTCAATTTCAATTTTCGGAAGATATTGCTTGGATAGAGTGGCTGGGATTAAATTATCATTTGGGCATTGATGGATTATCTTTCCCTTTGATATTTTTAAATAGTTTATTGACTTTCATTGCCGTAGTTAATAGCAAGAAGCTGATTGAAAGACCCCGATTGTATTACTCAATGTTGTTATTTTTGAGTGCGGGGGCTGCGGGAGCTTTTTTAGCACAAGATTTATTGCTGTTTTTTCTCTTTTATGAGTTAGAAATTATTCCTCTTTATTTCTTAATTGCGATTTGGGGAGGAAAAAGAAGAGGTTATGCAGCAATGAAGTTTTTGCTATATACAGCAGTATCGGGAATTTTGGTGTTGGCTTCTTTCTTAGGATTGGTATGGCTGACAGGTTCTCATAGCTTTGATTATCAAGCATTGCGATCGCATAATTTATCACTCAATAGTCAACTGTTATTGCTAGCACCATTGTTAATTGGTGTTTTTATCAAAATTCCGATTTTTCCTTTTCATACTTGGTTACCAGATGCTCACGTCGAAGCTTCGACTCCAATTTCTGTATTACTAGCAGGAGTGTTATTAAAACTCGGTACTTATGCCTTACTTCGTTTTGCAGTAGGGTTATTCTTAGATGGATGGGTAGTGTTAGCTCCTTGGATGGCAATTTTAGCTGCAATTAGTGCCTTATATGGAGCGTCTTGCGCGATCGCTCAAAAAGATATGAAAAAGGTTGTTGCTTATTCTTCGATTGCTCACATGGCTTATATTCTGTTGGGTGCATCTGCTACTACAAGATTAAGTATTACTGCTTCCGTGTTTCAAATGGTTAGTCACGGTTTAATTTCTGCCCTATTATTTTTATTAGTAGGAGTAGTTTATGAAAAAACTGGAACTCGCGATGTTGATGCGCTCAGAGGTTTATTAAATCCAGAAAAAGGTTTACCTGTAACTGGTAGTCTAATGATCTTAGGAGTAATGGCAAGTTCGGGAATACCAGGAATGGTAGGTTTTATTGCTGAATTTTTGGTTTTTAGAGGAAGTTTTCCAATCTTTCCCATTCCAACTCTTCTTTGTTTAGTTGGGACAGGATTAACTGCTGTTTATTTTCTTTTGGTAATCAACCGAGTTTTCTTTGGTCGTTTGACAGATAATTTAGCTCAATTACCTCCAGTAAAATGGGCTGAACTCGCTCCTGCTTTTGTTTTGATTACTTTAATTTTTGCTTTTGGCATTCAACCAAGCTGGGTAGTTCATTGGAGTGAAGTACAAGCAGTTGCTTTATTGACTGCTGGTTAATTGAGTTATTAAGGACTAACAAATTACTTATGGTTACTACAACTAAAAATAAATTTTCTCAATCGCGTTTAATCGAAGAATATATTCAAAAATTGGAATTGGGAGAAGCATTACTTCAAGATTCTCCTACTAATTTAATTGAAGTTGTTGGCATTTTAAAAAGTTATGGCGTGGTTTTAGATGCTTATTCTAATAATCTTTGCTATATTGCCAACCATCAATTTTTAGTTTTATTTCCTTTTTTTAAATACTTTAATGGAAAAATTAATTCCGAAAAATTATTACACCATTGGTGGCATGACAGAATTAACTATGAATATGCTGAATATTGTATGAAAGCAATGTTTTGGCATGGTGGCGGTGGTTTGGATGCCTACGTTGATTCACCAGAATTTTTGCAAGTAGTTGAAGAAGTAATTCAAGCTAGATTTAAATACAATCCTTTATTATTGGGGTTACATAAAATCTTTAAGGATTTTCTCCCTGAACAGATGCGCCAAATGGCTTACTATAGCGGATTGGGTCAATTTTGGCGAGTCATGGCAGATATGTTTCTCAGTTTATCAGACCGATATGATCGCGGAGAAATCAAATCTATTCCTGATGTTGTTCAACATATCCTTGATGGTTTAGTAGCTGATGCTGCACGTCCGATTACCTACAAAGTACAAATTCGAGGTAAAGAATACGAATTAATTCCCCAATCTGCTGGCTTAACTTTTCTTCCTGATACAGCAGTACCATATGTAGAGGCTGTATTTTTCAGAGGAACTCCTTTTCCTGGCACAGTTTCTTATAATGCTCAAGCTTATCAAATTCCTTACGATCAGGGTATGTTTAATTATGGGGCTTTGTATGCAGATCCTCTACCCGTTGGTAGTGCAGGTATTCCGCCCACATTGTTGATGCAGGATATGCGGCACTTTTTACCTGATTATCTACTAGATTTTTATCATCAAGGAATTAGAGGCGAAGGCGATTTGCGGGTCAAAATTTGCCAAAGTTTCCAAAAATCGATGTTTTGTGTAACTACAGCAGCTATTAGGGGATTAGCTCCTCATCCACTTAATACTAATGATCCTAAAGAACAACAGGCAAATCGAGTTTATCTAACAGGATGGTTAAAACGTTTACAAGATTCTCGTTTAATTACAGTTAATAGTTAAGTAGGTAGGCATCATTAGTTATAGATGAAGTTCGGTTGAATAGTTAAACCTTAGTGAGAAGAAAGTAAAAAGTAACAAGAAGGAGGACGGGGCGTTGCTATATATAGCCAGAATTCATTAAGCGACAGTTTCTCCAGAAGAATTTCACAGAATAAAATTGATTTGAGTCGTCAATCAATATTCATCGGATCGACATCAATAACCATACTTACCGATTGAGGGCAAAGAGAACGTAATTGATTTAAATCTGGTAGTTGTTCTTTTTCTTCAGTAGCGAACTTAATTAAGATTTGCCAGCGATAACGACGCGCAATCCTCATAATACTAGCAGGTGCAGGCCCTAAAATCTGAGTTTGAGAACTTAATAAATTAATACATCGCTCGGCTACAATTTCTGCGGTTTGTTGTACTTGCTTTTCTTCCACTCCACTGAATTTGATTAAAATTAAATTGCCATAAGGAGGATAATTTAATTCTGCTCTTTGTTGCAGTTCAGTATTACTAAAACTAACATAATCATGCTCTTGAACTGCTTTAATCACTGGGTGTTCAGGTGAATAAGTTTGAATAATAACTCTACCTGTTTCTTCTCCTCTGCCTGCCCTTCCTGCTACTTGAGTTAGGGTTTGAAAAGCTCTTTCTCCTGCCCGATAATCTGAACGATGCAATAAACCATCCGCAGCAACTACCCCCACAACAGTTACTCCTGCCACATCTAATCCTTTAGTCAGCATTTGGGTACCAACCAAAATATCTGCTTCACCCGCAGCAAAACGCGCTAACAGTTGACGGTGTGCGCCTTTAGTTCTGGTGGTATCGCTATCAAAACGAATACATTTGAGATTGGGAAAAAGTTTATTTAATTCTTGAGTAACTTTTTGAGTACCACTACCAAAAAATTTGAGATAGGGAGACTCGCATTCAGGACATTGTTTGGGTTGCAGGGCAACATAATTACAGTAGTGACAACGTAGTAGGGGAGTTGCGCCTTCATGCGTGTAGTGATAGGAAAGGGAAACATCGCAATGGGGACATTCGACGACATAACCACAACTGCGACAAGAAACAAAAGTACTGTGTCCCCTTCTAGGAATAAATAAAATGCCCTGTTGTCCTCGCTCTTTCATTTGTACCAAAGCTGATTGAAGGGATTTACTAAAAATCGAACGATTACCCCGATTTAACTCCTCTCGCAAATCAACTATTTCGATGGATGGTAAAGAGCGTGCTTGAATTCTTTCTGGTAGAGATAAATAATAAAATTCAGAATTTTCAACTGGTAAGTGATTAATTTGCTCCCAACTTTCTAGGGAAGGAGTTGCCGAACCTAAAATAAGGGGACAATTTTCTAATTGCGATCGCACTTGGGCTACTTTTCTAGCATGATAAGTAGGAATGGGAGAGGTTTGTTTGAAACTGGAGTCGTGTTCTTCATCAAGTACAATCAATCCTAAATTAGGTAATGGTGCAAATATGGCTGAACGAGTACCAATGACTACCTGGGGTTCTCCTTGAATCATTTGTCGCCAGGTATCATAACGTTCTCCATCGGACAAAGCACTGTGATAAACACAAACTTGTTCGCCAAAACGAGCGCGAAAACGATCTGTAAGTTGGGGAGTTAAACCAATTTCAGGAACTAACACTAACGCAGATTTACCTGCTGCTAAAATTGGTGCGATCGCTTGTAAGTAAACTTCTGTTTTTCCCGAACCTGTTACCCCATGCAATAATATTTGGGCAGTTCCTGTTAAATTTTGGATACTAGCTAAAGCTTTGGCTTGAGCTTGATTAAGTTTTTTAGGAATGTCTTGTGGTTGAGCAATTCCTTGTTCTTTTCTCAGTATTTCTCGTTCTGATAAAGTTACATAGCCTTTTTGAGCTAATTTCTTAACTGTCGCTGGGGTAGTACGACACAGTTGGATTAATTCCGTCAGCCAGATTTCCCCTCCATTGTTTTTGAGGATTTGTAAAACTTCCCCTTGGCGAGAAGTCAAATCGAGCAGGAAATTATCATTAATCAGCGTAACCGCAGTTTTTAATTTAGCTTGAATCGGTCGAGGTGGTTCAAGATAACTTTCGATCCAACCGCGCTTATTCAATTCTCTGATACCTCTAATTGCACCTTTAATTTGATTTTTTAAATAGTTAACGCTGTAATCTCCCTCTGCTTGATTTTGCAGTAATCGTAAAATCTTTCCTGCAACTACACTACAAAAGGTTTCTGCACCAGGGGGAATTGATTCTAGTTTAAGACGAATTCTGCGCTGCGATCGCCCTAATAAACCAGGAGGAAGTGCTACCCGAATCACACTCATCAAATCACTACAGTAATATTGAGCTATTTGCTGAAGTAATTGCCAATAAGATTGAGGAAAAAAACCTGAAGTAATTACGTCTTCTATTGGACGAATACGACTTAATTCTAAATCTACTGGTGGTGTATAACAAAGCCTAATCGCAATACCTCCAATAATTTGCGCCCCAAAAGGCACGCTGACAATATCGCCTGGGTTGACTATTAAATCGGTTGGTAAGTAATAAGTGTACAAACCTTGAATACCTGGACAATCTACTAAAACTTCAACCCATTGTTGCTGATTCGATTCGGTCTGGTAAAGTTTAGTCTCTTCCGCTACGCACATTACTGCTTTTGTTGGTGAGGAGGTAAAAGCAGTATTTGGTTCGACTCGATCAACCATCTGTGCCGAATAGCAGCTTAGTGCTTCAGAATACACCTCGTGAAAGCGAGAAAATTGATTACTTTCCACCGTAAATTAAGACGCTCAAGCTTAACTAAAGATATTATCTTACCTTATTAATTATTTTTCTGTCTTTTTCTTAGAAATCAATTCCAAGTTTTGTTATTTATAAAACAATTTTCTTTTGATAAATTATTAAGTTTTTTTACTATGTGCATAAAAAAGACTTAATTCCTTGGAGTAGTTAATGGTTGCTCAATTAATTCAATCGGTCATTCCTAATAAAACCATAGAAAATTATCTATTCCCTTTTCATAAATTATTCCTGCTTTTTTTAAATCTCAAGATTATAAATTGTAAAATGTCAGTTTAATTATCATTTTGTAACCATCTAAACAAAAGCATAAGTTACTTTTGGTACTCTGAAGATGTACTTAGTAAATTAGACTGCTTTACCCTAAATAAACATAAAAATACCAATAAGAATCTTAAGAAAAAATTTATTTTAGGGGAAAACTTCACTAATAACTAGATAGTATTCTTAATCATCAAAATTTTTTCCCAAAAATCTGCCAGTAATTAAATATAACAACTATCTCAATTAAAATAGCCTTTTTTGAAAATCAGTTCGCTTAATTAACTTTACTGTTAATTAGCAATAGCTAAAATTACTAACACAATTATGAACGTAACAAAATTAACAGAATACGAGTTTAATACTGATACTAGCCTAGATACTAGTCAATTAGATGCAGATTTTAAACAAGTTGAAGTCGAATTTTCTAGTGAACCAGAGGAATTTGGAGAAAGTCCAACTTCTAGTTATCGCAAAAGTTATATAGATGATAATATTGGCGCGTTCTTTAAAGAAATGGCTCGTTATCCACTGCTTAAACCCGAAGAAGAAGTAGAGTTAGCCAATTGCGTTAAAGTGATGGTACAAGCAGAAGAAATACGACAACAATTAAAAGAACAATTAAACAGACAACCAACTAAAGAAGAGTGGACAAAGGCACTTCAATTAGAATCTATCCGTCAATTAGAAAATCGATTATATCGTGGTCGAGTTGCTAAAAGAAAAATGATTCGCTCTAATCTAAGGTTAGTAGTTTCGATCGCAAAAAGATATTTAAATCGGGGAGTTCCTTTTTTAGATTTAATTCAAGAAGGAGCGATTGGATTAAACAGAGCTACAGAAAAATTTGATCCAAATAAAGGTTATAAATTTTCTACTTATGCTTATTGGTGGATTCGTCAAGCAATTACGAGAACAATTGCCAATGATGCGCGCACAATTCGTTTACCAATTCATATTGTTGAAAAGCTCAACAAACTTAAAAAAGCTCAACGTAATCTCAAACAGCAATTGCAAAGAAATCCAAATGAACAAGAATTAGCTAACGAATTAAATGTTTCTTTATCTCAATTGCATCAGTTGTTAGAATTACGCCGTCAATCTTTATCTCTAAATCATCGGGTAGGTAAAGCAGAAGATACAGAGTTAGTAGATTTACTTGAAGATAGTGAATTGCAACTACCAGAAGAGCGTATGAGTGAGGCGATGATGCGTCAAGAAATTTTTACTGTCTTGAGTGATGTTTTGACAGAAAGAGAAAAAGATGTAATTTCTTTACGTTATGGATTGGCAACTAATCAACCCTATACTTTAGAAGAAGTAGGGGGAATGTTTAATCTCTCGCGGGAACGAGTTCGTCAGATTCAAAGTAAAGCAATGCGAAAATTGCGTCGTCCCCAAGTAGCTCGTCGTTTGAAAGGATGGTTAAATTAACAGTTAGTTTTGATTAAAAATCAATCAAATCATATAGTACATCCACTCTGCTAATCCTAATGATGTGGAGGAAATTTGTGCGTTGATTCAAGCTTTAGAAAAATACAGAAAGTAAAGACGTAATATGTTACGTCTCTACACCAGTTACCAATCAACAATCAACCATTAACCATTAACTCTAAATTATATATTTAGATATTCAGAAGCAACGATCATTGAACCAATTCCTTCATCAGTCAAAATTTCCAATAACAAGGCATGAGGAATACGACCATCAATGATATGGGCAGCGCGGACTCCTTGTGCTAGAGAACGAACACAACAATTAACTTTGGGAATCATTCCCCCAGAAACAATTCCTTTTTCAATTAATTCCCTTGCTTTTTGAATATCTAGTTTGGTTAGCAGAGTACTAGGGTCATGATAATCTTCCAAAATGCCTGGAGTATCAGTTAATAAAATCAATTTTTCTGCATCTAAGGCAGCAGCAATTTCTCCAGCTACAGTATCGGCATTAATATTGTAAGCTTGCCCTTCTTCATCAGCAGCTACACTAGAAATGACAGGAACATAACCATTACTAACCAAAGATTTAATCAGTCGAGTATCAACACTGGTAACTTCGCCAACAAATCCAATTCCTTCTTGACCGACGGGACGAGCTTTAATAAAATTACCATCTTTACCACACAACCCAACTGCTACTGCACCAGCTTGACTAATTAAAGACACCAATTCTTTGTTAACTCGACCGACTAAAACCATTTCGACTACATCCATCGTCGCTGCATCGGTAACACGCAAACCGTCTTTGAATTGAGGTTCAATTCCCAATTTATCCAACCAACTGTTGATTTCTGGTCCTCCTCCATGAACAACTACAGGGCGAACTCCGACACAAGAAAGAAAAACAATATCTCGAATTACTTTATCTTTAAGGGTGCTATCTTTCATTGCTGCACCACCGTATTTAATTACAACGGTACGATTAGCAAATTTTTGGATGTAAGGCAGTGCTTCACTTAAAACTCGAACTCGGTTAGCTTCTGTTTCTTTGATGTATTCGCGATCGCTTGACATATTGAATTTAATTAGGAGTTACCAGTTATTGATTATTCAAGATGGAGTACTTACTCGATTGTTCACTACTAACAGTTAGGAATGAGAAAATTCAGATTCAGATTTAATTACTGTAGGAATAAGTTCTAAAATTTGCTCAACAATAGCTTCTGGAGTTTGATTTGCTGCAATTTTAAGTCGTAAGTCAGCTTGAGCATATAAAGAAGAACGTTTTTGAAGCAATAATTCTAGTTTGTCAGCTAGAGGTCTATTTTGATCTTCTGCTAAACGTTGTTTTAATACTTCTACTTCTACATCCAACCAGATAATTAAACCTTGTTGCAGATAACTCCAATTGATTTGCCTCTCGACAATCCCACCGCCTGTAGCAATTACACTTTTGGTTTCGACGGAGATTTCTTGTAATACTTGATGTTCTAATTCTCGAAAATTATCCTCTCCCGACTCGGCAAAAATTTCAGGAATGCTTTGCTGGGTAACTCTTTCTATTAGAACATCTGTATCAAAAAAACGATAATTTAATTGATGAGCTAATAGTTTCCCAATCGTAGTTTTACCTACACCCATCATCCCAATTAGGTAAATACTAATTCCGTGTAATGATTGTTCAATTGAAGTTGACATTCTAAGTGCGATGCAAATTATGATTTCTTAATAAAGCTTCAGCGAGAATATGTTGGACTAAAAGAAATAATTCTCGGTCTAACAAATTTGATTCTACCCTCTCTATTAATTTTTCCAGAAGATAGGGTCGAAGCAGAGATTCTTGACAGAATTGTAGAGAATTTAACTTAATTAGCGATCGCCTTTGTAAAGATTCGACTACTTCTAATTGTTTACTCATCGAAAAATTAAAATTAATTTCCTTACCAATTCCACGTAATTGTTTTAATTGTTCGTTAACTGCGATCGCATCAACTAGCTTTTTTTCTTCTTCACACAAACGATTGAGATGTTCTTCCAGTAAGTCGCGAATGTTACTAACTAAACGCACATTAGTTGCTAAAAATTCCGTAAGATTACCTTGAAATAAATTTTTAATTGTTAACGCAACTGAATTTATCGCTAACGGATTATTAGCGTAAAGATTAACAAAATATTCTTTTTCTAAGTAAGACCCGCTCACATCTTGTAAACTAACTAACTTAAGAGCAGATTGGGTATTTAAACCCGATAAATATAGACTTTGCACTCTACCGTTTTCTGCTTCCCAGCAAGTAATTTCTTGAGGTTTTTCACGACTAACAATCAAACAACAACTGGGATGATTTTCAGTCGCTAAACGATGCAGTAATTCCCCATAAATTGTTTCTTGGCAGTCGTACAATCCTGCTAATTTTCCATGGAGAAACGCCGATTCAAATTGATCTAAAATTAATAGACAACGATAAGAATGTAAGAATTCTAGTATAAAAGAGATTGGATCGCTAGGCTGTGATTTTAATTCTTGATCAACCCGATTTAATAAAGATTTAATCAAACCTTCCAAAAAATCAGCAGTTGAAACATTTGTTGCTAGAGAAAACCAAATAATATGTTCAAAATTACTTTGAAGCTGTTCAACTAATTTAGCAGCCAACCAAGTTTTTCCTAAACCCCCCATTCCCAAAACCGCTACCAGTCTGCAATGACGAGTAACAATCCAAGATTTTAGTTGATTTAATTCAAATTCTCGACCAACAAAATTCGTTAAATCAATTCGAGCAGAAACATTTTCTTGAATTGAGGTGAATCGCTCTCTACAATTTGTTGCCGAGGTTGTTTTTTTATATCCAGCTTGCTCCAATAAATTAGTAATATTACTCCAGTTGAAAATTTTTATTTCTTTGCCATTATGAGCAAACAATCCTTGTATATATTTATATAAGCCGTTAGATAAATATACCCTCACCGAAGAACTGCTACGATTTTGATAAACTTGCTCGGCAATTTCTGCTGGAGAATAGCCACACAGTAAACCTTGAAGAAATTTTTTTTCAAGAGGTGTCAGTCCTCTTCCTTTAATATCCGCTAAATCAAGATAAAGTTTTTCTAGTTGCCAATAATCGGCTGCTGCAATAAACTCGGGTTCTTCAGATTTGCGCTCGGATGTCATAACTAATAGTGCTGAAAATATAAGATTAATTGGCAATTTTGGCTTAACGATATCTTATGTAAACACTCTAAGCAATTAAAAATACAAACTAAATTAATCAGAGGTTAATTATTTTTATTAACACTGTTAACATATAGGCTAATTTAACTAAGCCTTTGTGAAGATCTTCACAAGAAATAGTTGTTTAGATTACAGAAAGTTCACCCAGAGTTTATTAAAATTTAATAAAATCAGAATAAAACTGGATAAAAATTATCAATCAATCGTACAAAATCACACCAGTCAGACAAAGTAGTGGATACACTTATAAAATCTTATACTTTAATTATTGGTTTATACTTAGGTGTAGGTAATATGGGAGGGAAGTTTGTGGAGTTAATTAGAGAAGTAGTACAACACGCAATCAAGACTGGCTATTTGACTGTTGAAGCGGAAGAGAAACTAAGAAGTATGCTCAAAAAAAAATATGAAGTTGAAGATTTTGAAGCCTTTATCTTGTTACAACAGGCTGCCATGCTTGGTAAAGTCAAACAAGAATCTCGCGAACTACTAATTTCTTCTCGAAGCTATTAATTTAACGAGTTCAAACCCAATCTTCGTCGTCGTCATTGGGAATTGATTCATTAGTTTGTGTTTGACTAGGCGGTTTGATTGTTCTGTAGTTGGCATCATAAACGTTTTCTTCTACTTGGTCTGACTGTTTTGCTCCTGCTTCCCGATATGTATAGGAATAAGTTGAGCCAGAATGTTTAACACTAGTGGGCTGCTGCTGAACTTCATAATTAGTTTTTGGTTGGGTATAAGAGGGGTCTGTTTCAGGATATTCACTGGTAAAGGCACGAGAGGTGGGTTCTTGGCGATCGCGAGTAGTAGTTTCTGAAGGTGCTTCTTCAATATTCCACTCATCTTGACCTCCTTGTTCCCAATCAGGAGGAGCATTTCTATAATTCAAGCGTTCATTAATTCCCGAGGGATTTTCTCTAACGGTAGTATAAGGTTGAGAGCGAATTCTTTCTGATTGAGGATTAGAAATCAAACTATTGAAAAATTGCCAAATTAGACTTGTAATCACTCCAGCAAAGATAAATATTCCCAGCCATGCTGCCAAGGGTAAATTAATCGAACGATACAGACAAGCTTGATTGAGACCGCCACAAAAAAATTTGAGTGCAATTAACTCCTGATTCTGCACAAATAAAATACCCAAAACTCCTGCAATGATCAGGACTAGCAACAGCTTCAAACGAATAGAAAACATAATCTTGGTTGAACAGTATTTATTTTATATCTTAGTGTCCTTGCCAACGATTGAGGGGGACACAATCTAGGTCTAACTGATCCAAAGTCCGAGCCACTACAAAATCAACCAAATCCTCCACTGTTTGAGGAGCATGATACCAGGCAGGGATAGCAGGGACAATTTTGACTCCTGCTTCAGCTAAAGTGGTTAAATTACGCAGATGAATCAAACTCAAAGGAGTTTCTCTCGGTACAACCACCAAAGGACGACTTTCTTTAATTTGAACATCGGCTGCTCGCTCCAGTAAATCTGAACTTAAACCAGCAGCTATTTTGGCAACTGTACTCATGCTACAAGGTATGATAATCATGCCTAGAGTCCGAAATGAACCACTAGCAATATTCGCCCCTACATCGCCCCAATGATGACAAATTAGTTTTCCGCGACCGCTCACTTCTGCTTGTTCTCGCCAAAACTCCTCTTGTCGCTCTGGTTCAGTGGGCATTCGGATATTTTGTTCTGCTTGCCATACCATATAAGTAGCGCGTGAAGCCACTAATTCGATCTGATGATCTGCTTGCAGAAGAAACTTAAGGGTACGAACAGCATAAATCAGTCCTGAAGCCCCACTAATGCCTAGTATTAAAGGTTTGGTCATTGGTTAAATTAGACCTTCAAATTCTAAATCTTCAATCATTTGTAGTCCTCTGGGATCTCCGACTTTGAGTAGAGCAGTTTTGGCATCTTCTTTGACTCCGAGATCTTCATCTTCTACTAACGCTTCAATCAAAGCATCAATTGCTGTGGCATAAACCACATTAGACGGTAATTCACGACATAACTGTCCTAATGCCCAAGCACAATTACTTCTAACTGCTGCGGTTGGATCTTTTCTTAACCCTGCAATTAAAGGAGGGATTGCTGCGATCGCATCTTCATATTTTAGTTTACCAATTTGTGCCAAACCACTAGCAGACCAAAGACGAACCGCAGAAATATCAGTTTTAAGAGCATGAATGAGGGGCTGTAAAGCACGGCGATCGCTACTATTACCTAAAGCCCAAACAATTCCTTTGCGAACATAACCATTCCAATCTTGAGCGAGCAATTCAATTAAAGGTGGAACAGCTTCTGGACTAGTATTTCTGCCTAAAGCATAAGCTGCACTAACTCTAACTAAAGGACAAATATCTTGAAGTAACTCAATCAAGTAAGGAATTGAACGTTGTTCGTGAATTTCGCAAAAAGCTCGTGCTGCCAACATCCGTTGGGACGCTTCTGGATGAGACAACAGCGTCAACATTTCTTCTGGATCTGGCGGAGGAAGTTCTGGCTCTGTACCAACTGGCTCAATTTCATCCAGAGGACTAAGCAGTTCTTCATCAGTATCTAAGAGACTCAATTCATCATTATTGTACATAATTGATTAAATTATCTTATCTTTGGTAATTTCTCAAATGCGAACGAAAAATACTGTCAGAGCAAAACAATTACTGACCAATGAAATAGAAAGAATGAGGTCATATGAACTCAAAAGCAATTACTGATTACCACAATCTAGTTAGAGTGATCAATTGATCCTTCTTAAAGATATTTAATCATTGATAATGACTGAGTTTGAAATCCAAGCTGGTGATAGAGTTTTAAAGCGGATTGGTTATGAGAAAATACTTGTAACCCAATTCGATTAATTCCTCTAGCTTTTGCCCAGTTTTCTGCTGTAGCGATCAATCTCGTACCAATGCCTTGACGACGATACTGCTTTAAAACCATTAATAGAAAAATATAACCATAAGATTTTCCACTAGCTTGATCAATCGCTGTTCCCATCCATAAACAGGCTACAGGCTGTTGAGATAAATTTTCTACCCACCATAAGGGAGTTTCTACAGAAAAATATTTTTTAACTGTGTCGGTCAAATGATTAAAGGAAGATTGGCTAGGAAATAACTCTTGATAAGTCAAAGTCATAAACTTAACCAACAAAGCGCGGTCTTTGCCTGTTCCTATCCTTAGTTGATAGCCTGGGGGAAAGTCCGCATTCATGAAATATTGACCTAAATAATATTTATCAAGAAATAATTTGGTTGTTGAGCAGCAATATGCTAAGATTCATCACTAATTCAGCTATCAGTACCTCAAAATTAGGAACTGCTTAGAGTCATTATGGCAAAAAATCACCGAAGCCATTGCTTATCCTTAAGAAAAAGTGTAATTAATTAATTCTGGTACAAAAGAATTTAATTCTTCAGGAGTAACGGGAGCAGGAGCAGCTAAATCTGATGGTAAAAAGATTCGCGCACTTACTGCGACTAAAGCTACTAGAAAAATTAAAATTGTTAACAAAGGAGTAAGGTATTGTCTAAAAAAATTCATTGTTTGATTAATTACGTAGGTTAAAAGAATTTATTTGCTTAATTTAATTTTATATATTGTTTGCTATATTTACCTAATTTTAGCTTTAATTTAGACATTTTTGTAAACTCCTAAACAAAATTTCCAAGACAGAAATAAATTGGAAATTTTAGCTTTCTCAACTAAAAAAAGTGAGTGTTAGAAAAAAATTAACCGAGAGTTCCAATTTAGTAGTAAAAAATTTTTTAGTTATTAAGAAATATTACTTAGTTATTATTAACCACGTAAGGGAAAGGATATTTAATTTTATTCTAACCAAGGAACTTGTACACTCGGTGGGGAATCCAATTCGCTCTCTTGTTTCCCCTTCGAGATGGTCGATCAATCGAAGCAATGTTTATGTCTTAAATTCTGTTGAGGTTTTATTTTTTTGCAGGAAATTTTTTTCAGACAAGTATGTGAAGCTTAAGCTTCGCTAGAATTTAAACACCTCGTGTTTATCGCACGCTATGTCAGATCCAGACTACACTATACCAGTTTCTCAATCAAAGGAGTCTCATCCTAATCTAGCCAAAATTGAGTATGGCTATAAAATTCTTAATGCCGGAGATGTAATCGGCAAACGCTATCGTATTGTTAAAGAACTAGGTAGTGGAGGATTTGCTACAACCTATCTCGCCATAGATGAACAATCGCAATCTCCCCTTAAATGTGTTGTCAAACAATTACAGCCTAGGTTTAATAGTCCAGCAATATGGGAGAGTGCTAAAGAAAGATTTGCTACCGAAGCAGTTGTTTTACAATGGCTGGGTAATCATGACCGAATCCCCCAACTTCTAGCTCATTTTGAAGAAAATCAACAATTTTATTTAATTCAAGAATTTATTGAAGGGGAAGAATTTGAACAAGAAATTCATCGGTTACAATTATCAGAATTTGAATTAATTCGCTTTCTATGTGATGTTTTAGAAATTCTTAATTTTGTTCATCATCAAGGGGTAATTCATCGCGATATTAAACCCTCTAATTTAATTCGGCGACGTAGCGATCAAAAAATAGTTTTAATTGATTTTGGTGCAGTCAAAGAAATTGGTACTTTAGTATTTGATCTGGAAAAAGAGACTATTCAGACTCAGATTATTGGTACTCCAGGCTATATGCCTCCAGAACAACACAATGGTAAGCCAGTTTATGCTAGTGATATTTATGCTTTAGGAAAAACAGCTATTTTTGCTTTAACAGGGCGATCGCCTTTAGAATGGGAAGATACTGAAGTAGACGATCTAGAAAGTTGGCAACAACGATTAAATGTAAGTCCGCAGTTAATTGCTATCCTCAATCGTATGACTCGTTCTAAAGTTAGTGAACGTTATCAAACTGTGAGCGAGTTATTAGCAGAATTGAAGCCTCTTTTATTAGTAGAAACAATTATTGAAGATAAATATCAAGTTATTAATTATTTAGGTGGCAAAAGAGGAATTTATAGTTATGTAGTTAAAGATTTGCAGCAATCGGCACAACCTTTATATATTTTAAATCTATTAAAACTCCAAAAAATTGAATCACAAACTTTAGAAAATGTCTTTCACCGCCTTAGACAAGAATTAATTCATTTAGCTAAATTAAATCATCTTGATCGTATTCCGAAAACTCAAGAATATTTTATCAGTCAAAATCATATATATTTAATCCAAGAATATATTGAAGGAGAAAGTCTCAAAACAATTATTAATCGAGAATTTAATCTCGATGAAGAAGAAGTAATCGATTTATTAGAAAATACTGGCGAAATTTTAAGAGAGATTCATAAACATAAAATTATTCATGCTAATATTCAACCTTCTAGTTTAATTAAAAGAAGCTCTGATGGGAAAATAGTGTTAATTAATTTTGGAGCAATTCAAGAAATTACTAATGTATTTCCTGATAGCAAAACTGGCTATTTACCTCCCGAACAAATCGCTGGAAGACCCATAACTAGTAGTGATATTTATGCTCTAGGAATGACAGCAATTTATGCTTTGACAGGAATTCGACCAGAAAGATTAGCTAAAAATCCCAACACTGGGGAAGTAATTTGGCAACAAAAAGCAAGAGTAAGTTCGGAGTTAAGTAAAATTTTAAATAAAATGGTACGTCTGGATAAACAACAGCGTTACCAGTCAATAGAACAAGTTTTAAAAGCTTTAAAAAAATTTAAATTTAAGTCAAAAATTAAACCTTGGCATAAATATGTAATTATTTTTCTTTCTTTATCTATGCTGCTATTCTTTAGTAGATATTTTTGGTTGCAATACCAAGCAATTCTTTTGTTTAAACAAGCTGATTTAGAATTGCAATATCAACGTTATGAAACAGCAATTGAATATTATGACCGAGGTATTCAAAAAGTAAGTGGTAAAGTCAATCTATTTCAAGGTGCATGGTTACGTAAAGCTCAAGCCTTGGGTAATTTAAAACGCTACGATGAAATGTTGCAAACTTGTCAAGAAGGATTGCAAAAAACTAACAATGTTTATTTTTGGAATTGTCAAGGTTTAGCTTTAGAAGGATTAAAACGCTACGATCAAGCGATCGCGTCTTATAATGAAGCAATTAAACTGAAACCAGATTTTTTTGTTCCTTTTAACAATCGAGGAGAAGTTTATACTAAACTCGGAAGAATTGATAGTGCGGTCGCAGATTTTCAAGCTGCTGTTAAACTAAGTCAAGCAGAAAGTTATGTTCCTTGGAATAACCTCGGGAAAATTTATTTTCGGCAACAAAAATACGAGGAGGCGATTAATGCTTATCAACAAGCTATTGCAGTTAAAGAAGATTATTTACCTGCTTTAATAGGTTTAGGAAATACGCAAAAAGCATTAAAACAATATTCACAAGCTCTTGTGGCTTATAATAAAGCAATTGAAGTTAATAGCGATTCTTATGAAGCTTGGTTTGGCAAAGGGTTAGTTGAAGAAGCTTTACAACAATATCGTGAAGCAATCAAAGCTTACGAAAAAGCAATTGTTTTGAAACCTAATTGGCAAACAGGTATTGATGCTTTAAAACGAGCAGAACAAAAATTAAACTAAATTATTGATTAGTAATTAACCAAAATTATAATGTTTGCGAACATTACTGTTAATTTGCCAAGTGCAAGAGATACCCGCAGAAAAAGTTACTAAATCTCTTTTACCCATAGCGACTGGAGTAACAATAACATCGCCTTCAAGAAAATAACAGGTTTCTGCTTCGACTTCGTAAAATCTAAGAAAAATTATCAAAGCTTTAAATATATTTGTGATAAGTTAAAAAAAAGATAAATTAACTTATTTTGCTAGGTTCAACTACCTCTTCGGATGCGTCTAGCTTGCTATACTAAGCACTAAAACTACAGATAATAAAGGGTCTTTATCATAAATTAAGAATGCAGCCTACCGATTCTAGTAAATTTACCGAACAAGCTTGGGATGCGATCGTCAAATCACAAGAATTTGCCAAATTATTTCAAAATCAAAATTTAGAAGTAGAACACGTAATTTTAGCGCTAGTGGAACAAGAAGGATTAGCTCAAACTATTTTTAGTAAAGCTAATATTGATGTTGCTCGCCTCAAACAACAGCTAGAAGTATTTACCCATCGCCAACCTAAAACTGGTGCCACTCAACTGTATCTCGGTCGTGCTTTAGATGAAATGTTAGATCGTGCCGAGTCTTGTCGTGCGAGTTGGCAAGATAAGTTTATTTCTATCGAACACTTGTTGATGGGTTTTGCCGAAGATAATCGGATTGGTAAGCGTACGCTACGAAATTTCAGTTTAGACCCCCAAGACTTAGAAAAAGTGATTAAATCGATTCGGGGTAGTCAAAAAGTAACTCAACAAAATCAAGAAGAAAGATATCAGGCGTTAGAAAAATATGGTAGAGATTTAACTCAACAAGCTAAAAATGGCAAGCTAGACCCCGTTATCGGTAGAGATGAAGAGATTCGTCGAGTAATACAGGTGCTTTCGCGTCGTTCTAAGAATAATCCTGTTTTAATTGGTGAACCTGGAGTCGGAAAAACTGCGATCGCGGAAGGATTGGCACAACGAATTGTCAATGGAGATGTACCCGAATCGCTCAAAAACCGTCAGTTAATTTCTCTAGATATGGGTAGTTTAATTGCTGGGGCGAAATATCGTGGGGAATTTGAAGACAGATTGCGTTCGGTACTAAAAGAGGTAACTCAATCAGAAGGACAGATTGTTTTATTTATTGATGAAGTTCATACCGTAGTTGGTGCAGGTTCTCGTGAAGGTTCGATGGATGCAGGAAATCTGCTCAAACCAATGCTAGCTAGAGGCGAACTACGTTGTATTGGGGCGACTACTTTAGATGAGTATCGTAAACATATTGAAAAAGATCCTGCTTTAGAAAGGCGCTTTCAACAGGTTTATGTCAAACAACCAACGGTAGAAGATACTGTTTCTATTTTACGGGGATTAAAAGAACGTTATGAAGTTCATCATGGAGTTAAAATTACCGACTCTGCTTTAGTTGCAGCAGCTACTCTTTCCCATCGTTATATTACAGATAGATTTTTGCCTGATAAAGCGATCGATCTAGTAGACGAAGCAGCAGCAAAATTAAAGATGGAAATCACTTCTAAACCTGTAGAATTAGAAGCGATCGACCGTCGGTTGATGCAGCTACAGATGGAAAAACTTTCCTTAGAAGGAGAAAGTCAACGTCCTGGTATTCTAGTAGTTGATCGTGCTTCCAAAGAAAGATTAGAAAGGATTCAAGAAGAAATTAAGGAACTCGAAAGTAAACAAACCGAACTTTCTTCTCAATGGCAATCAGAAAAACAACTTTTGGATGAAATTAACGCTCTTAAAGAAGAAGAAGAACAACTACGTTTACAAGTAGAACAGGCAGAAAGGGCTTACGATCTCAATAAGGCTGCTCAATTGAAATACGGAAAACTGGAAATCTTGCAGCGAGATTTAGAAGCTAAAGAAACTCAACTGCTAGAAATTCAATCCGAAGGTGCAGCTTTACTGAGAGAACAAGTAAGCGAATCTGATATTGCGGAAATTGTCGCGAATTGGACAGGAATACCTGTTAATCGGCTGTTAGAGTCAGAAAAGCAAAAACTTTTACAACTAGAACAACATCTGGCAAAAAGAGTCATTGGACAAAAAGAAGCTGTCGAAGCTGTAGCAGCAGCAATTCGTCGTGCTAGGGCTGGAATGAAAGACCCCAGTAGACCGATTGGTTCATTTTTGTTTATGGGTTCAACAGGGGTAGGTAAAACTGAATTAGCTAGGGCGTTAGCTGCTTTCCTCTTTGATAGCGAAGATGCCATGGTGCGGATTGATATGTCCGAGTACATGGAAAAACACGCCGTTTCTCGTTTGGTAGGTGCGCCTCCTGGATATGTCGGTTATGAAGAAGGAGGACAATTATCAGAAGCGGTACGCCGTCGTCCTTATTCGGTAGTTTTATTAGATGAAGTAGAAAAGGCACACAAAGATGTTTTTAATATTTTGCTGCAAGTTCTTGATGATGGCAGAATTACTGACTCTCAAGGCAGAATAGTTGATTTCCGCAATACTATTATTGTCATGACTAGCAATATTGGTAGTGAATCTATTCTTAGTGGGATGGAAGAAAAAACTGACTACTATACGATTGAAAAACAAGTAACTCAGGCTTTAAGAAAACATTTTCGTCCAGAATTTCTCAACCGAATTGATGATTTAATCTTTTTCCATACGCTTGGGCGAGAACAATTACGTCAGATCGTTCGGATTCAAATTAAACGCATTCAAAATTTATTAGCTGAACAAAAAATTAGACTGGAATTATCAACTTCGGCTCAAGATTATATTGTCGATATTGGTTACGATCCTGCTTATGGTGCGCGTCCTTTAAAACGAGCAATTCAGCGAGAATTAGAAAATCCGATCGCAACTAAAATTTTAGACAATACCTTTACAGAAGGAGATACCATCTTTGTCGATTGTAGCGATCATCATCTTACTTTTGCCGACTCGGAAAAACTTTTACCAATAGTCCCAGAAGTACTTAATTCTAATTAAGATGATGCCTTGATTAAAATTGGTGATCAAATCTATTAACCCGTGGTAACTAAGAGTTATAACCAGAGCGGGTTTATTGAATTTTAATTCGCGCCCATAATCCCTGTAAAGCTAGTTTACGCACCATGTCTTCCGCATTCTTCTGATCGCTAAAAATACCAACTTGAATAATATCTCCTTTGCGAAAAGCTTTTGGTTCTATATCTCTAACTTGACTTAATAAAATATCACTATCACCAAAAACCTCTACTCGATAACCTTGTGCTTTTTCAGAAGAGGAAGAAACTGGCGCGCTAAAAGTATATTCTCGTTTATTTTGATTACGATTGGAAATGATAGGTTTAGATTGAGTGTCTTGATTTTCCCAAATTGAACTGCGAGGAGATTGAACCAATGGTGGAGGTGGTAAAGTTTCTGCGATCGCAGAGTTAACTTCAACTAATGTAGTAGGAATCAAAGTTAGTAGGAAATATCCACTAAGCGAAAAAGCTCTAATGAGTTTGAGCAACAAAGATAATTCAGAATTCAGAAATTGATTGAGAAATAAGAGCTTAGTTGTCATAATAAATAGAGCGAACTTACGATAAAAAAAGCCTTACATTATATAGAAGTTAGTATTCCCATTTTAGTTTCATGAAAAAGGTCGTTGTCGGCTTATCAGGTGGTGTTGATAGTTCTGTTGCTGCTGCCACCTTACAAGATCAAGGTTATCACGTAGTTGGTCTTACTCTCTGGTTAATGAAGGGTAAGGGTCAATGCTGTTCGGAAGGAATGGTTGATGCAGCGCGAATTTGTGAGCAATTGGGAATAGAACATCAAATTGTTGATATAAGAGACGTATTTCAAGAGAATATTATCGATTACTTAGTTTCAGGTTATGAAGCGGGTGTAACTCCTTTGCCTTGTTCGCAGTGTAACCGCACGGTGAAATTTGCACCGATGCTGCAATATGCCAAGGAAAAGTTAGGTATTGATCAAATTGCTACTGGTCATTATGCCCGAATTCGGTATGATGAGCATAGCGATCGCTTTCAGTTATTACGGGCTGTTGATCCCAAAAAAGACCAATCTTATTTTTTATATGATCTGACTCAAGATTTGTTGGCAGGGTCATTATTTCCTCTTGGTAATCAAACAAAAGAAGAAACCAGAAGATTTGCTAACCAATTGAACTTAAAAACGGCTAATAAGCCTGAAAGTCAGGATTTATGTTTGATCGAAGCCCACGGTTCGATGCAAAAGTTTTTGGATAAATATATTAATCAGCACGAAGGCGATATTGTTGACTTAGAAGGTAAAGTCTTAGGGAAACACCAAGGCATTCATCACTATACCATTGGACAAAGAAAAGGTTTAGGTATTGCTGCTGCCGAACCTTTGTATGTGGTAAAAATCGATCCTGTGATGAATCGAGTCATTGTTGGTAATCGTGCTGCGGGTGGTCGTAGTGAATGTACTGTGAGTAGAATGAATTGGGTTTCTATTGCCGAAACGACTACACCTATTCGTAGTGAAGTACAAGTTCGCTATCGTTCTCAACCTGTTCCTGTTAATGTAATTCCTTTAGATAATTTTCGCGTCAAATTAATATTTGAGCAACCAATTTTTGGTGTTACTCCTGGTCAAGCTGCGGTTTTATATGATGGAGAAATACTGTTAGGTGGTGGTATTATCGAACCAGATTGACGCTCCCTTCACGCCTAGGTGAGGGATTCTTGGACTCACCATAGCCCGTTCTGGTTTCCCTTACTACAGAAAAACTAATATTAATTTTTAAACATCAAGAGTTAACTTGAACAAAATATTTGACTTTTGAGCTAATGTTTTTAAATTTTATATAATATTAATTTTTGATAATATAGCGATATCAATCAAGATTAAGATAAACCATAAAGGACAATTTATAAATCGTCCCTACAGAGTTATGTTATCAAAATTGCTATCATAAAATATTCTTTTTTAACTACAACATAAGCTTGTTGGTGTAGTCTAATTTATGAATTTAACAATGAAGCGGAAAGGAACTAAAAATATTGTTCGATGGTGGCAATATTTTGAACAGTATCCTCAATTATACTGGCTAATCTCTGCGATTTGGTTAATATTTATTAGTTGGTTCGCTTTTTTATGGCATTTAGGAGATGTAGGCTTAGTTGATGAAACTGAACCTTTATTTGCTGAAGCAGCCCGTCAAATGGACGTAACAGGAAATTGGATTACACCTTATTTTAATAGAGAAACTCGTTTTGATAAACCGCCTCTAGTTTATTGGTTAATGGCGATTGGTTATCAACTAATTGGAGTTAATGAATGGGCGGTACGTCTGCCTTCTGCTTTAACTGCGATCGCTTTAGTGATATCAGTTTTTTTTACTTTAAAATATTTTGGTTTTAGTAATATTTTAAATAATCAAAGTAACCAAGCAAAAATTAAGCGTCAACTCTGGTTTTCTGCTTGGATTGCTTCAGCTTTAACTGCTTTTAATGTTCAAACAATTATTTGGGCGCGTACAGGAGTTTCTGATATGTTGCTTAGTGGTTGTATGGGAACTGCTTTATTATGTTTTTTTTGGGGTTATGTAACTTCAGAACAAAAACCTCAAGCTTTTAATTATTGGTATTTTGCTTTTTATATTTTAATATCTTTAGCTGTTTTAACTAAAGGGCCAGTTGGGATAGTTTTACCTGGATTAATTATTTTAAGTTTTTTAGTTTATGTTGGTAATGTTTGGTCGGTTGTTAAAAGTATGAATTTACTGGAAGGAGGATTAATTTTTTTGTGTATTACTCTTCCTTGGTATATTTTAGTATATTTAGAAAATGGTCAAATCTATCTTGATTCTTTCTTTGGTTATCATAACTTTCAACGTTTTACTGATGTAGTCAATGGTCATGATGCGCCTTGGTATTTTTATTTTTTGATTGTATTAGGTTTGTTTGCTCCTTGGTCGGTTTATTTGCCTTTATCAATATTCAGAATTCGTTTTTGGCAACGCAACTTTTGGCAGCAACAACCTCGAAATAATCAGCTTGGTTTATTTGCTTTTGTATGGTTTGTTTGTATTTTTGCATTTTTTACAATCTCTGTAACTAAATTACCTAGTTATGTTTTACCTTTAATTCCTGCTGCTAGTATTTTAGTGGCTTTAACTTGGAGTAATATTTTAACTAACAAACTTCCTGCTCAAAAAAAATCAGGTTTATTAATTACTATTATTAGTAATTTAATTTTAGTTACAGTTATGGCGATCGCTTTTTTAACTGCTCCTCAATTTATTGGTAACGACCCAGCTATTTTAAATTTTAAAGAGTCATTATTAAGTTCTGGATTAAATTGGCGTGGTGGAATTATTTGGGGAATTGCAGCAGTTTTTATTGCTATTTGTTTGAGTTATCGAAAATGGTGGTATGCAATTTTTAGTATTAATTTAATTACTTTTATTTGTTTAATTATTTTTGTTTTGATTCCCGCTTCTTTTTTTATCGATCAAAATCGTCAATTACCTTTAAGAGAAATCGCTCAAACTATTATTCAAGAGCAACAACCTCAAGAAGAATTAATTATGGTGGGCTTTAAAAAACCTTCGTTGGTGTTTTATACGCAACGTCCTGTTAACTTTATCAAACATCCCAAAAAGGCTAATAATTATTTAAATCAACAACAAAATGAGCAAAACAATTCCAATTCAAGTTTATTAGTTTTACGTACCAAAGAAATGAAAGAAATGAATTTACAACCTCAAAACTATCGACAATTGAACCGCCAAGGAGTTTATCGCTTAATTCGGATTATTCAATAAAATTATTTTCATACTTTAAAGGGAATTGAGCAATTTTTTTACCAATCAAATCTATATAATTAGTAATTACTAACTGGTCCCTGGTAACTGATAACTGATAATGCTCATGAGTCTAAGAATTGCTATATCTTGAGATTGAAGTTTGTTGAGTCAAAAGCAAAAACATTTTAAACTACTAACTATTAGCATAAAAGTATGAAGACTTTTTGTAATTTGTAAAGATTTCCTATGAGCCAGACACAGCGCACAGTTTTAATGATTGATGATAGCCAAGAAGACTGTGAGCTTATCAAGCGTTATTTACAACAGCAAGAAGATTATCTTTACAATTTTATTCAAACTGAAACAGGAGAAGAAGGATTAAAACTTTATGGTCGTTATCAACCAGATGTCTTGTTGCTTGACTATCAACTAGCTGACTTAACAGGATTAGAATTTCTCAAACAACTACAAACTCAGACTCGGCAGTTATGTTTGCCAGTAATTATTGTCACGGCTTTGGGAAATGAAGCGATCGCAGTACAATGTCTTAAAGCAGGCGCACAAGACTATTTAGTAAAAGAACAAATTTCTGCCCAGAAGCTTTTACTCGCAATTGATAGCACCATTGAACGAGTAAAACTACAACTACATTTAAACCAGCGCATACAGAGTGAGCGAGTTATGGCTCACATTACTCAACAAATATATCAATCATTGGACTTAGATCAGGTTCTTCAGACTACAGTCGATCAAGTAAGGCAGTTTCTTAAAACTGATCGCGTGGTGATCTTTCGGTTTGAATCAGATCATAATGGTAGAGTTTTGACAGAATCTTTAGATTCTAAATATCAATCGCTTCTGAATGCTGAAATTGAAGATATTGGGTTAGTTGAGGCAGAAATCAAGTTATATCACCAAGGACAAATTAGTTCTCTGTCCAATCTTGAAAATAAGGCAATTGATTCTCAAATTCAGGTACAAGCAGAACTAGTAGTACCGATTTTACACGAAAAGCAGTTGTGGGGATTATTGATTGCTCATTCTTGTCAAAAATCTCGTTGGTGGCAACCGTTAGAAATTGAATTACTGCAACAATTAACCACTCAAGTTGCGATCGCTATTCGCCAAGCAGAATTATATCAACAAACACAAGCTGAACTTCAACAACGCAGAGAAGCAGAGACAATTCAAAAAGAAAGTGAAACTCGATTTCGCATCATGGCAAACAATGCCCCCGTGATGATTTGGATGTCAGGAGTTGATAAACTATGTAACTTTTTTAACCAACCTTGGTTAGATTTTACTGGTAGAACCTTGAAACAAGAATTAGGCAATGGTTGGACTCAAGGAATTCATCCCGAAGATCTTGAACGTTGCTGGAATACTTATTCATCTTCTTTCGATCTTCGTCGAGAGTTTAAGATGGAATATCGTCTCAGAAGGGCTGATGGAAAATATCTTTGGGTTTTAGATCATGGTGTGCCACGTTTTTGTGAGGAGGTCAATTTTGCTGGCTACATTGGTTCTTGTATCGAAATTAATGACCGCAAGCGTGTAGAAGAAGAACGTCAAGAAACAGCAGAAGCTTTACGAACCAGCGAAGAATTTAAACAGCGTATCTTAGAAAGTAGTAGCGATTGCATCAAATTACTAGATCTTAATGGTCGTCTCCTCTATATGAATGCAGGAGGAATATGTTTGATGGAAATTGAAGATTTCACCTGTTTTCTCAACGCCGAGTGGGTTAATTTTTGGCAAGGTGAAAGCCAAGCAGCAGCCCGCAAAGCGATCGCTACAGCTAAAGCAGGTAAGATAGGAAAATTTCAAGGTTTGTGTTCTACTGCCAAAGGTACATCTAAATGGTGGGATGTTGTGGTTACTCCGATCCACGATGCTACTGGGCAAGTAATTCAACTTTTATCGGTATCACGAGATATTACCGACCGCAAACAAACTGAAGAAGCATTACGACAAAGCGAAGTACAATTTCGCACTCTGGCAGACAATATGTCTCAGTTTGCCTGGATGACAGATCAAAACGGCTGGATTTTTTGGTACAACCGTCGTTGGTTTGAGTATACTGGTACTACTTTGGAGTCAATGCAGGGTTGGGGATGGCAAAAAGTTCATCACCCAGAACATCTGGATCGTGTAGTCAGATATTTTAGCCACTGCATTAAAACAGGTCAATTATGGGAAGATACCTTTCCCCTAAGAGGAAAAGATGGCATTTATCGTTGGTTTCTCTCTCGTGCTACACCCATTCGCGATGAGCAAGGACAAATTATTTGTTGGTTTGGTACAAATACTGATATCGACGACCAAAAACAAATAGAAGAAGCATTACGACAAAGTGAAGAAAGATATCGCTGTTTGGCAGAATTGATTCCTCAATTGATCTGGACAACAGATACAGAAGGAGTTGTCCTCGATGTTAATCAACGCTGGACAGAATATACCGGTTTAACTCTAGCCCAAGCACAAAGCCAAGGCTGGGAAAACCTCGTTTATCCTGAAGATTTACCTTCTCTGACTCAGCATTGGGCAGCAGCTTTACAAGCTGGAACTTACTACCAAGCGGAAGGTAGAATGCGAAGAGCAGATGGTTCTTATCGTTGGCATTTGCATCAAGCTGTACCACAGAAAAATGAACAGGGACAGATTATCAAATGGTTTGGCACAGCTACAGATATTGAACTTCAAAAACAACTCGAAAGAGAACGCGATCGCTTGCTACAACTAGAACAATCGGCACGGGCAGCAGCCGAACAAGCCAACCGCGTTAAAGATGAATTTCTGGCAATTCTTTCCCACGAGTTGCGATCGCCTTTGAACCCGATTCTCGGTTGGACACAACTGATGCAATCAAATAAATTCGATTCGACTCGCATCAGTGAAGGTTTAGCAATTATTGAACGCAATGCCAAATTACAAACTCAACTAATTGACGATTTACTCGATGTTGCTAAAATTCTTCGGGGTAAATTAAATCTCAATCTTGCTCCTGTCAATTTAGAAGTAGCGATCCGTCAGGCAATTGAAACTGTAAACGCAGCAGCAGTTGCTAAATCAATTGTTATTGAGCCGTTAATAGCAAAAACTCGGTTAATTTCTGGTGATTATGCTCGTATTCAGCAAATAATTTGGAATTTACTTTCTAATGCAATTAAATTTACTCCCAACGGGGGAAAAGTAGAAATCCGCTTACAACAAGTAGGAAATCAAGCTCAAATTATCGTGATCGATACTGGAAAAGGAATTAAACCCGACTTTTTACCATATATTTTTGAGTCTTTTCGTCAAGAAGATCTTTCCATCTCCCGCAAACACGGTGGTTTAGGGTTGGGGCTTTCTATCGTTCGGTATTTAGTCGAAGCTCACGGAGGAAAAGTTTCAGCCGATAGTTTAGGCGAAAATCAAGGAGCTACTTTTACAGTTGAATTACCACTGATCGAGATTGAGCCAGCTACAAATCAAACAGAAAGGTTACTTGAACACAAAATCGATCTAACTGGCATTCGCATCCTAACTATTGACGATCATCCCGATGCCCGTTTGATTCAGACTTTATTACTCAATCAATACGGTGCAGAAGTAATGAGTGTCGCTTCTGTGGCTGAATTTTGGCAGGCTTTATCATCATTTCAACCTCATATTTTGATCAGTGATATTGGTATGCCAGAGGTGGATGGTTACACTTTACTTCGGCAGTTGCGTTCTTTACCCGCCGAACAAGGCGGTCAAATTCCTGCGATCGCTTTAACAGCCTATGCAGGAGAAACAGAACGACAAAAAGCGATCGCAGTTGGGTTTCAGCAACATTTAGCCAAGCCGATCAATTCCCATCAGTTAGTTCAAGCTGTAGTCAAACTTGTTTCTAAACCAACGAAAGAAAAACATTAGCTATTAATAATTACTAAACACTTTATTTAGATTGAATATTTAGCTAAGAGTCAATAGCTTAATTAATTCCAGCAGCGATTTGAATCACTTGTGCTAAATCTAAAATAGTTCTTTCTTCAGCAGGCACTAAACAAGGAAATACCGATAACCCTTCAATCTGATTAGCTGCTGCGGTAGTTTGAGCATCTAAAGTTACTAACGGTAAAGCAGCCAACACTGACAAGCTTTTTAGCGATCGCAAAAAACTCACAGGCTCAACCAAAAGACTACCATCAAGTAAAATAGCATCGATCTGCCAAATCCGAGCTAATAATTCTCCTTGCTCTAAACAATCGGCTTCAATAATACGATGATCGAGATGATCTAATCCAGCTTTCAACGAAAAGTCTAACTCCCAATTAACAGAAGTGATCGACTTATCACTAAGATTAGAATTGGGATGTAAACTCAGAATTGTTAAGCGTTTTTTCGGAAGAACTTCTGATTTAACAGGTGTAAACATCTGAAGCAAAGTTGATCTTTCTAAGGGAAATTTTAAACAACCATCTAATAACTGAATGTTATTAATACCTAACTCATCGCAATCACTTTTGAGTAGAAAAACAGGAATTTTTTGAGTACGAACATCAGCTTTTAATAAAGTTAAAATATCGTCCGTAGTCAGCAAAGGTAAAGAAGCATTAATTAAAATTTTACTAGGTTGTAATTGACGTGCTTTTTCAAGTATTTCTATACCTGTTGAAGCCATCACTGGCTGATAACCAAACTCAAGCAATTGAGTAGTTAGCTCATTAATCTGGTTAGGATTGGTTACTCCTATTAAAATTTTTAAATTACGCTCTGTCACAATCGGAATATCATTAGATTCTAAATTCAAATTGCAATTAAAATTCTGGTTTGGTATCAACAAAGTATATTCAATGCCATAATCTTCTTGAAATAAACAAGCAATATTTCCACCATAAGATTTAGCTATTTGTTGAGCAAGCATCAAGTCTAATTCCAAATCTTTTTGCGGATGAGCTAGATTTTGTTGCGATTGAAGAGAAAGTTCCCAGGCTAAATCTTGAGAGTTTTCAGAGAAAGTTGATTTTGAATTTCCAATTGTAATAGCAATCCAATTTTTCCACTGTTTTACCGAAACAATAATCTCTGATTGAGTTGGAATTAGTTTTAAAACAGCTTTTAATAAACGAGACAAAATTTGATGTAAACGAACTTGGTTTCCAGCAATAGTTTCTAGTTCAATTTCAAACTTTAATTGAGGATAATTAACTAAAGAGTTTTTTAAGGTAGTGTTATCTTCTAATTTATTAAGCAGTTGTTGATATATTTCTTGACAAAAACTTTTGATTTCAATCTGTTCTAAATTTAGTGAAGTTTGATCGGTAGTTAAGCGAGTTAAGTCTAATAAATCATTAACTATATTGATTAATTTACGTCCACCACTATAAATTAACTCTGCATAGCGAGTTTGACGTTGATTTAATTGTCCCAATTTTTGTTCTTTTAAGAGACTTGATAATCCCACAATTGCTGTCAGGGGTGACTTTAGTTCGTGACTTATATGGCTTAAAAATTCATCTTTAAATTGATTGAATTGTTTTGATTCAGAAACAGATTGAGGCTTGGTTAAATCCTTTGTTTTGGTTAAAGATTGAACTGCTAAGACTAACCAATAACTAACTCCTGAATCATTAAAAGGTAAACGATAATAATGCCATAGCGGTTGAAGATTCGCATTTTTCTGAGAATTTATACCTAATTTATTACAACTCAACTTAGAATTAACTTCTTGCATTAATTCTAAGAATTGACCATTTTTAATAGGCAACAAGGAAGAAGGAGATTTGAATAAATAAGAATTGCTTTTTAAACAATAAGGGTCGAGTTTAATTGACTTAATTTCAGCTTTTTCAGAAGTTTCTTGACTAAAGTTGGGACTTGAATTGAATGAATTTTTGTCAGGAAAATAACAATGTATTTCTTGAGAAAAATGTATTTGCTTCCGCCAAACTTGATTGCGATATACAATCTTTCCTTGCTGAGTTTGAATACTTAAAGGTAGAGGAATTTGCTCAATTAAATTAAAATAATATTTTGGTAAAACTGTGGTTAAATTATAATTGTTACTATTAGCCTTAGCCTGCTCTAGAACTAGATATTTCATCAATTTTTGACTGTCCAACCATCCTAAAAGTTTTCCTTCTCGATCAACTACTAAATAGTTGACTTGGTTACTAATAAAATGAGTTTCCGACTGAAGCTGAGACAAAAAACTTTCTCTGCTCATCTCAGATGTCAAAATAATAGTAGGCTTAATGACAGACTGTAAATCACAAATAGAAGAAAATAACCCAATACTTTTACTGACAGTAGCAACTGATAGTGAAGATGACTTTTGTACTACAGTCGAAGCTACTCCACCTGTAAAAGGGGAAAAGCTATTGAGCAACTCATTGCTTAACCACGAAAGTAAACTCTCCGAGTTAATTATCCCGATAGGGTACTCTCGATCATTTAATACTGCGATCGCGTTAGATTGACTAGAGTTGAGTAAATTAAGTATTGTCGGCAAATTGGCTGTTTGCCTACAAGTAGGAATCGGATCTACAAATTCTTTGAGCGTAAAACGAGAATTAGACATAAATTTTTATTAGTCAAATTTCTCCTAAGCAGCCTAGAGTTACTAAATTTTCGTTAGGCTGTTGTTGTTAAATTTGGTTTGCTGTTTAAGCTGAAATTAAACAATCTGAGAAGAAGCTACTGCTTAATTATTACTTGAAATGAACAAGAGAATGCACTCTATACTTACAATTAATTACAATTCTCATAATCATTCAATAAATGTTAAGTTTTTATAAGATTCTTGTCTAAATTAATTACAGGAGGATGGCAATCCTACTATCACGACTGTGCCGATGTCAAACCAGCAACATTACCCAGATTCATCCAAATATTCTGCCTCTGAACGACTTTTCCTTTGTCTGTTTCCTTCTAACCGACAATTAGCTTCTTCGTTAAGTGATTTCCTTAGTCGCGATCGCTATAAACTAAAACTGATTGAACTAGCTAGTGATTTACAAGAGTTTATTGAACAACACAAAGAACAAATTGATTGTTTAATTTTTATTAAAGATAGTTCCTTTGAACCCATACTGACTCAATTAGTTCAACAAGGCATTTTATTACCAATTGTGATCATTGATTCTACAAAAATTGCTAATCATAACGAACATGATTCTTTTGTTAGTTCGTTTTCGGAAGGATTTAATTGTTTAAAAAACAAAATTTATCACAACGCTGAAGTATGTCTAGCAAACAATCAGGTTGAGCAAATCGCTTCTGTGATCAATATAGCTATTACTAAGTTTCTCAATCTTGCGCCTAACTGTATTTTAGAAAAATCTGCCTCAGAAACTCAATTAACTCAAAATTATCAAAGTTTCTTGCTACTTCAACAACGTCGATTAGCAGAAAAACTTAAGGAAAGATTAGGTTATTTAGGGATTTATTATAAACGTAATTCTCAAGATTTTTATCGGAATCTTTCTCAAGCAAAAAAACAAGAATTATTTCGTCAATTAAGCTCAGAATATCGTCAAATTATTTTGAGTTATTTTAATGAAGAACAAGATATTAATAAACTAATTGATCAGTTTGTCAATCAAGCCTTTTTTGCTGATTTATCTGTTTCCCAGATTCTGGAAATGCACATGGAACTAATGGATGAATTTGCTCAACAACTTAAATTAGAAGGGAGAAATGAAGAAATTCTCTTAGATTATCGTTTGGCACTGATTGATATTATTGCCCATTTGTGTGAAATGTATCGTCGTTCTATTCCCAGAGAAGATTTACCTTTAGATTTATTCTTTAGATTAGATTGACAATATTCTAAATAAATTAGCAGAGATAATTTTCTCTTTTTCAATGCTAAGTTTATCTTTGGTACTTTTTTGAATATTATATTTTATTATTTTTTCTTATGACTAAATTTAGAAAAACCTATGTATTAAAGTTGTACGTTGCAGGAAATACACCAAGCTCAGTCAAAGCCTTAAAAACTTTAAAAAATATTTTAGAAAAAGATTTTCAAGGAGTGTATGCCTTGAAAGTGATTGATGTACTAAAAAATCCTCAATTAGCAGAAGAAGATAAAATTTTAGCCACACCAACCTTATCTAAAGTTTTACCTCCGCCTGTAAGAAAAATCATCGGTGATCTTTCAGACCGAGAAAAAGTGTTGATCGGTTTAGATTTACTATACGAAGAAATTCGCGACCGCGAAAGCGACTACCAAAAATCTCGCGAAGGCACCAGTGAAGATGACCGCGAGTTAGAAATTTAACAATCTTATCCGTATCATTATTAGTTATTGTAGTTTTTACCTGTTTAAATAATCACTTAAAAAATTCCAAATTTAAACTCTCAAGATGAACCAAGCAAATCCGAATAGTCCCCAACCAGAAGCGCAGTCTATTCCAGGAGTCAAAAAAATCCGAACCCTGATTGAAGGATTTGATGAGATCACTCACGGAGGAATGCCAGAAAATAGAACAACTCTGGTTAGCGGTACATCTGGCACAGGAAAAACTTTACTCGCTATTCAGTTCCTTTATCACGGCATCAAACATTTTGATTATCCAGGCATATTTATCACTTTTGAAGAATCTCCTCAAGATATTATTCAAAATGCCCATAGTTTTGGCTGGGAACTACAAAGTTTAGTCGAAGGAGGGAAATTATTTATTCTTGATGCCTCTCCCGATCCCGAAGGGCAAGAAGTAGTTGGTAATTTCGATCTTTCTGCTCTAATTGAGCGAATTCAGTACGCAATTCGCAAATATAAAGCCAAATTAGTTTCAATTGATTCAGTTACAGCAGTATTTCAACAATACGATGCTGCCCCAGTTGTCCGCAGAGAAATTTTTCGTCTAATAGCACGTCTCAAACAATTACAAGTCACTTGTATTATGACTACCGAACGAGTAGAAGAATACGGACCAATTGCTCGATTTGGAGTTGAAGAATTTGTCTCGGATAACGTAATTGTGATTCGGAATGTTTTAGAAGGAGAACGTCGTCGCCGTACGATTGAAATTCTCAAACTACGCGGAACAACTCACATGAAAGGAGAATATCCTTTTACGATTACCAACGACGGGATCAATATTTTTCCTCTCGGCGCAATGCGACTTACTCAGCGTTCTTCCAACACGCGGATTTCTTCGGGGATCAAAATTTTGGACGAAATGTGTGGTGGAGGTTTTTTCAAAGATTCAATTATTTTGGCAACAGGGGCAACTGGTACTGGTAAAACCTTGTTAGTGAGTAAGTTTTTGGAAGAAGGTTGTCGTCGCGGAGAAAGAGCAATTTTATTTGCCTATGAAGAATCGAGGGCGCAGTTATCCCGTAATGCTTCTTCTTGGGGCATTAACTTTGAAGAGATGGAACAAAAAGGCTTGCTAAAACTGTTTTGTAATTATCCAGAATCAGCAGGTTTAGAAGATCATCTCCAAATGATCAAATCAGAAATTACTCAGTTTAAACCCTCACGCATTGCCATTGATTCTCTTTCTGCCTTAGCTAGGGGAGTTACCAATAATGCTTTCCGTCAATTTGTGATTGGTGTAACAGGTTATGCCAAGCAGGAAGAAATTACTGGCTTTTTTACGAATACTACCGATCAGTTTATGGGAACTCATTCGATTACTGAATCCCATATTTCGACTATTACTGATACAATTCTACTACTGCAATATGTAGAAATTCGCGGTGAAATGTCTCGGGCAATTAACGTCTTTAAAATGCGTGGTTCTTGGCATGACAAAGGTATTCGCGAATATGTTATCAGTCATGGTGGTGCGGATATCAAAGATTCTTTCCGTAATTATGAACGAATTATTAGTGGTTCTCCGACCAAAATTGCGATCGATGAAAAAAGTGAGCTTTCTCGAATTGTTCGTGGTGTCAAAGATAAAACTATGGACGAGTAAGCTTTAATTGGGAGCAAAGCGAGGATAATACTTAATTTGTCTAGCATTTGCGTCAGCTTGAGCATAAATTTGTTGAGATGATTTAAGGTTTTTTAGACAAATCTGCACCATCGAAACTGGACGATTTAATGCTCGGCAAATTTCTTTGGCTGTAATTCCTTGTGGTGAAGCAACAATTAGTTGAAAAACTTCTTCTGTCGTAGTTGGGCCCGATGAACCTTTGATAATACGGATAGACAAAATGTACCTTTGAAAGTCTACCGCTATAGAGTTCCCTATTTATCACTGAAAGTAACAGTTTTTAGCTATAATTGAACGAAATTTTGGCTCGGTCAAATAAAATAAATTAACTAATTGATAAGATAAGTTAAAGATTGAAAGATAATTTTGGGGATCGTCATAGGATCGCAATACACAAATTCAAGATTTTATTTTCGCCTTTACCAGTAGCAAATATTTTGTTAAGTGACAGCATTACTACTAATCAATTAAATTAAAAGGAATTACCCTAAAACTTTCTAATTCTGAAAGAGCAAAATCGAGGAAGTTCAAACTGCGATCGCTCACTTCAGGATGCTCAAAGTAATAGTTGGTAAATAAGTTCCTCAAAAGCAACTGTCATCAAATGCTGGAAAGGCTATTTTTGTGTCTGATCAAGGAGAGTTCATGACAGCAACTGCAACAAGAATTGAAACTGACCAACAGCTACCACAACATTCATATAAAATTGGCGTTTTAAAAGAAATATATCCTGATGAATGCCGAGTGGCTGCTACACCTGATACAGTGAAAAAATTACAAAAAATAGGGTTTGACGTTTTAGTTCAGTCAGGTGCAGGAGTAGCTGCTAATTTTACCGACGAAGCTTATCGAAAAGCAGGATGTCAAATTATTGAGCAAGCTCAAGCTCTTTTAGAGCAAGCTGATATTATTCTAAAAGTTCGTCCTCCTCAAGATGAGGAAACAGAAACTTTTCCGAAGGGAAAAACTTTAATTAGTTTTATTTGGCCTGCGCAAAATTCAGAGTTATTAGATAAATTAGCAGCCCGTCAAGCGACAGTTTTGGCAATGGATGCAGTACCTAGAATTAGTCGCGCTCAGAAAATGGACGCTCTTAGTTCGATGGCGAATATTGCTGGTTATCGTGCGGTGATTGAAGCTGCTAATAATTTTGGTCGTTTCTTTACAGGACAAATTACGGCTGCGGGTAAAGTTCCTCCTGCTAAAGTCTTGGTTATTGGTGCTGGAGTAGCTGGCTTGGCTGCTATTGGGGCTGCTAGAAGCTTGGGCGCAATTGTAAGAGCGTTTGATACTCGTCCTGTAGTAAAAGAACAAGTTGAAAGTTTGGGAGCAGAATTTTTAGAGCTTGATTTTGAAGAAGACGGTACAGGGCAAGGTGGTTACGCCAAAGTAATGAGTAAAGAATTTATCGAGGCGGAAATGGCTTTATTTGCCGAGCAAGCGCAAGATGTAGATATTATCATTACCACAGCCTTGATCCCTGGTAAACCTGCTCCCAAATTAATTACTATAGACATGGTGGAATCGATGAAGGAAGGTTCTGTCATTGTCGATTTGGCAGCCGAACAAGGAGGTAATTGTGCGGTAACCAAACCAGGCGAAATTTATCAATACAACGGGGTTACTATTGTTGGTTTGACAGATTTACCTAGTCGTATGGCAGCCCAGTCTAGTCAGCTTTATGGGACTAATCTATGGCATCTACTCAAAGATATGGGTGGTGGAGAAAATTATAAAGTAGATTATGACGATGAAGTGGTTCGAGGTGCATTAGTACTGCATGAAGGTAAAATAACTTGGCCACCACCAAAGATTAATAATCCATCCCCGACACCGAATCAAATTGCGACTACAGAAGCTAAAACTGTTGTAAATAAAGAAGAAAAACAGTCTTCAGCTAAGGGTTTACTGTGGATTGCGATCGCATCTTTAGCTTTGATTGGCATTGGTGTTGGTGCGCCTGCTTCTTTTTTGTCTCATTTCACAGTGTTTGTTTTGGCTTGTTTTGTCGGTTGGCAAGTAATTTGGAATGTTTCCCCTGCTCTACATACTCCTTTGATGAGTGTCACAAATGCCATCAGCGGGATCATTATTATTGGTGGGATGTTGCAGATTTCTGGCGAATTGAGTTCCCCTACTACTATTTTAGGTGCGATCGCAATTTTAGTCGGTACGATCAATATTTCTGGTGGCTTCCTGGTTACTCAAAGAATGTTGAAAATGTTTCAGAAGTAGAGACGTAACCTGTTACGCCTGTACCTCAGTTATCAATCTACTATCAATCATTAACAAACCATGTCAAATAATCTAGTTACAGTTGCATATATTGCAGCGAGTGCCTTGTTTATTCTCAGTCTGGGAGGTTTATCCAATCAGGAATCAGCCCGCAGAGGAAATTTGTATGGGATTGCAGGAATGGCGATCGCATTTGTAGCTACTGCTTTGAGTTCTCAAGTTACAAGTTACACTACTTTAATTGGCGCGATCGTTCCTGGTGCAATTATTGGTTCAGTTTTGGCTGCTAGAGTAGCCATGACTTCCATGCCTGAATTGGTAGCAATTCTCCATAGTTTTGTGGGTTTAGCTGCTGTCTTGGTTGGAGTTGCTAATTATTTACAACCAGAGTCTTCTTTAATAGGTGTAGAAGCTACTATTCATCAAATCGAAATTTATCTGGGTGTGTTTATTGGGGCGGTTACTTTTACTGGTTCAATTATTGCCTTTGGTAAGTTAAGAGGTTTAATTGGTTCTAAACCCTTATTATTACCAGCCCGTCATCTGCTCAACATTGCCATGCTAGTTGGTTGTATTGTTTTGGGCGTACAGTTTATGACTGTGGCTAATGGCTTACAACCACTATTAATTATGACGCTCATTGCCTGTGTTTTAGGAATTCACCTGGTTATGGCAATTGGCGGTGCCGATATGCCCGTAGTTATTTCGATGCTGAATAGCTATTCTGGTTGGGCTGCTGCTGCTGCTGGTTTTATGCTTTCTAACGATTTACTAATTATTACTGGTGCTTTAGTTGGTAGTAGTGGCGCAATCCTTAGCTACATTATGTGTAAAGCCATGAATCGTTCTTTTATCAGCGTTATTTTAGGCGGTTTCGGTGAAGGTACAGGTACACCTACTCAAGCTAGTCAAACACCTCAAGGCGAAGCTACTGCTACAACCGTCGAAGAAACGGCTGAATTACTCAACAATGCTAAAAGTGTAATTATTGTTCCTGGTTATGGGATGGCAGTAGCCCAAGCTCAACACGCTGTATCAGATATTACTAACATCTTACGCAAGCGCGGTACTAAAGTTCGGTTTGGAATTCATCCTGTAGCTGGAAGAATGCCTGGACATATGAATGTACTTTTAGCCGAGGCAAAAGTTCCTTATGATATCGTTTTAGAAATGGACGAGATCAACGAAGATTTTCCCGATACAGATGTAGTTTTGGTTATTGGTGCTAACGATACAGTTAATCCTAGCGCAATGGAAGACCCCAATAGTCCAATTGCAGGAATGCCTGTGATGGAAGTTTGGAAATCTGAAACAGTGATAGTAATGAAACGGAGTTTGGCTAGTGGTTATGCGGGGGTAGACAATCCCTTATTTTACAAAGAAAATAGTTTGATGCTCTTTGGTGATGCCAAACAAAACGTTAGTGCAATTTTGAGTAAATTATCAGAAAGTAATAATCAAGAAAAAGTTACCAAAGAGTTAGTTGTTGTTTAAACCAGTAAGGGCGAAGGTTGGTTCGCCCCTACAAAAATGATGTGTCGCATTCTTGTTTCAAATTGATATAAGAAAAAACTTCCTAGAGATTAATTAGTAATAAATACAAAAGACAAAATTAATCTGCTTTAATTCCGTATCGAGCAAAAATTTCTTTGGCTTGAACAACTAATTCTGGGGATGCTGCTGGTGTGTCTTTGAGTTCGTATTGATAACCTAGTTGTTCCCATTTGTATTCCCCCATTTTATGAAAAGGTAAAATTTCTACTCGTTCGACATTGCTTAAACTAGAGATAAACTGAGCGAGTCCTTTAATATTTTGAGGAGGATCGGTAAGATCAGGTACTAGAACGAATCTAATCCAAGTAGGTTTAGCGATTTGGCTTAAATAACAAGCAAAATTTAGAGTTGGTTCGAGAGAAACGCTAGTAACTCGATGATAAATTTTGGGATCGAAGGATTTAATATCTAACAAAACTAAATCTACATATTTGAGGATTGGTTTAGCTACTTCTAATTGCACATATCCCGAAGTATCTAGTGCGGTATGAATTCCTAACTCCTGACAACGACGAAAAATTTCTCCGACAAACTCTGGTTGCATCAGAGGTTCACCTCCAGATACTGTTACTCCTCCGCCAGAAGATTTCATATAGGAGCGGTATTTTTGGATATCTGCAATCAATTCTTCTACCGTTACTTCTTTTCCTTCATGGGGTTGACGACAATCGGGATTATGACAGTAAAGACATCTGAGGGGACATCCTTGAGTAAAGATTACATAGCGAATCCCAGGACCATCAACAGTTCCGCAAGTTTCTATTGAATGAATTCTACCTTTATTGGTTGATTGAGGAGTTAAGATCATAAGATCGCGGTTGATTTAGTTCATCAAGGTAGTAAAAAGCTGTAACTTATATCGAGTGATGATCGCAAACTAAAGAACAATTTCCGCACTTTAAAAACGAAGATCGTAAAAATTTCATCTGTCTAATTCTTAATGCGATCGCATTTTGTCCGACGTATTATTTCTATCTTGGTGACAAAAAATAAATAAATTAACCAATAGTATAATCATCAAGTTTTTTACTACATAATCTATTTATTTTATTAGTTTCGACTTAAGTTTATCTTGATTTTTACTTTATTATAAGACTTAAGGGCGATCTCGCTCAGGAGCGAGGCGCTGGGCGATCGCAGCATATATAAAAAAAGTAAGGCGAGGCAATCACCCCACCATACTAATAACAAAGAACAAATGACTAATGACCAATAATAAACCTATACCCTTTCGTGGAAGGTGCGATTAATCACATCCAACTGTTGTTCGCGAGTCAGTTTGATAAAGTTGACCGCATAACCCGATACCCGAATAGTCAATTGAGGATACAATTCTGGACGATCCATCGCATCGATCAGGGTTTCGCGATTTAGGACGTTAACGTTGATATGGTGTCCTCGATCGTGGAAATAACCATCTAACATTCCTGCTAGGTTATTGATCTTACTATCTTCAGTTTTCCCCAAAGCTTCGGGGACGATGGAGAAAGTATAAGAAATACCATCTTGGGCGTGTTCGTAAGGTAGTTTAGCAACAGATTCTAAAGCTGCGATCGCGCCTTTGGTATCTCGTCCGTGCATTGGGTTAGCACCAGGGGCAAAGGGTTGTCCTGCTTTGCGTCCATCAGGGGTGTTACCTGTTTTCTTCCCATAAACCACGTTAGAAGTGATAGTAAGGATGGATTGGGTAGGTACGGCGTTGCGATAGGTTTTGTGTTGGCGGACTTTATTCATAAAGTCTTCTACCAATTGGGCAGCAATAGTATCGACGCGATCGTCATTGTTACCGAATTTGGGATAATCTCCTTTTATTTCGTAATCTACTGCCAAACCATCTTGGTTACGAATCACTTTAACTTTGGCGTATTTAATTGCCGATAGGGCATCTGCGACTACCGATAAACCAGCCACTCCACAAGCCATTGTCCGATAAACATCGCGGTCGTGTAATGCCATTTCCAGCCTTTCGTAGCAGTATTTATCGTGCATATAGTGGATGACGTTGAGAGTATTGACGTAGAGTTTTGCCAGCCAACCCATCATTAGATCGAATTTAGCGCTAACTTCTTCATAATTTAAATATTCGGAAGTTATCGGTGCAAACATCGGGGCGATTTGTTCTCCTGCTTGTTCATCTTTACCGCCATTGATAGCATAGAGTAAGGCTTTGGCTAAATTGACCCTCGCCCCAAAAAATTGCATCTGTTTGCCAATTCGCATTCCCGAAACACAACAAGCGATCGCGTAATCGTCGCCGTAGTAACTCCGCATTAAGTCATCGTTTTCGTATTGGATCGAACTGGTATCGATCGAGATTTTAGCGCAGAAGTTTTTAAATTCTTTAGGCAATCTTTCCGACCATAATACAGTTAAATTGGGTTCGGGGGCAGACCCTAGGTTATATAAGGTATTTAAGAAACGGAAGCTGTTTTTAGTAACTAAAGTTCTACCATCTTCACCCATACCACCAATCGATTCAGTTACCCAGGTAGGATCGCCAGAAAATAATTCGTTATAAGCAGGATGACGCAAAAAACGCACCATCCGCAATTTCATGACAAAATGATCGATTAATTCTTGAATTTGGGCTTCGGTAACGTCACCATTATCTAAATCTCTTTGGCAATAAATATCGAGGAAAGTCGCTACCCTACCTAAAGACATGGCTGCACCGTTTTGTTCTTTAACTGCACCTAAATATGCAAAATAAGTCCACTGTAGGGCTTCCTTGGTATTACTGGCAGGTTGAGAGATATCGTAACCATAACTAGCTGCCATTTCTTTTAATTCATTGAGGGCGCGTATTTGTTCGGAAATTTCTTCTCTGAGACGAATTACCGATTCATCAATGGTATCTACTTCTAAAGAAATTAACTGTTGTTGCTTGTCTTCAATTAAGCGATCGCAACCATACAAAGCTACCCTACGATAATCGCCAATAATTCTACCTCTACCGTAAGCATCGGGCAAACCTGTAATAATTCCCGAATGCCTTGCCAGTTTCATTTCGCGAGTATAGGCATCAAAGACACCATCGTTATGAGTTTTACGGTATTTGGTAAAAATTTCTTCGGTTTGTGGATCTAACTGATAACCATAGGCTTCTAAAGAATTTTTCACTACCTTAATGCCACCATAAGGCATAATTGCCCGTTTTAAAGGTTTATCTGTTTGTAAGCCGACGATCTTTTCTAAATTGCGATCAATATAACCTGGTGCATGAGAGGTAATCGAAGAAGGCACTTTGGTATCTGTATCTAAAATACCTTTTTCTCTTTCAAATGCCATTAAACCTTTAACTTTTGACCAGAGTTGATGGGTGATTTCGGTAGGGCTTGCTAAAAACGAACCATCTCCTTCGTAAGGGGTATAATTTTTTTGAATAAAGTCGCGGACGTTAATTTCTTTCGTCCATGTTCCTGAAACGAAACCTTTCCATTGTTGTAACATTCTCTTAACCTCCATTAGTTCTATTTTTTGAGGTTGGCGATCTCGCCTTCGGCGAGGCACTGCGTGGTCAGGCTTTGTCTGGCGCGTACGCGGTCTCAGCGAAGCTGAGGCACTTCGTGATCGCTTAATTTCCTTTATTCCAAACTTATAGCTAATTAATTCAAAGTTTAGTGTTGTTAGTAACTAAGTAAGTTTAGAAATTATCTATTATTTTAAGTACATCTAAATAAACTCTTTTCACTTTATTAATAGAGTCTGTTAGTCCTTAATCCAACTATTAGTTATTGTTAACTTGATTGCTTGGCTTTTCTGAGCTTAACTCACTTACTCTTCTAAACTAACAAGAAAAATCCTATTTTAAATGATTGCTTCACAAAAGATTAAAATATTTTATTTTCTCAAATAAACAACCTCAAGATTGTTTTAGTCTGAATTTGTGTAGTTGCTAACCACTGATTTTTTTCTAAAAATATTAATTAAAAGCCAAATTAACAACATTTAACAAAAAATTATTTGTTTATAATCAAAAAAATCGATTAAAAAAAAAATTCAGCCCAATTAATTTAAGAAAAAACTAATTATTCATTTTATTTATGACTATTCTAAGTACAGGACAAAAACTGTAGAAAATGAAGAAAATCGTCTTCACGTTCGTCTAAATTCAAGAAGATAGAGCGTAAACAGTCGAAACCATAACGGAAGATGCTTTTAGCTTTCTTACGTGATTGCACAAGCTGGGGTTTTCTCAAGGTGCCTCACGCGCTTTCGACCATGTTTTTTAATCAGAATCGGTTTTGTTAACGAGAGCCACTGAAATAGGCGACTCAACCGTTCCGAATCAACCAATAGCAAGCCTTTTTGATTTAAATAAATTTTCTCTCTTTGCGCCTTTGCGACTCTGCGCGAGACTCATACAACCCCAAAAATGCAAGAATAAATAAATATCATCGCATACAACAACTTGCATTAGACAAACTACTATGGCTGACTCCCTCCAGTACTTTAGCGGTAGCGACATCCGCGATAAATTTCTGAAATTCTTTGAAGAAAAACAACACAAAATCTTACCCAGTGCATCCTTAGTACCAGAAGATCCCACAGTACTATTAACTATAGCAGGGATGTTACCTTTTAAACCTATCTTTCTCGGACAACAAAAAGCACCCCAACCCCGCGCTACTACTTCCCAAAAATGTATCCGCACCAATGATATCGAAAATGTGGGACGTACTGCCAGACATCATACTTTCTTTGAGATGTTGGGTAATTTTAGCTTTGGGGATTATTTTAAAGAACAAGCTATACAATGGGCGTGGGAACTTTCTACAGAAGTATTTGGTTTGCCACCAGAAAGAATAGTTGTCAGCGTTTTTGAAGAAGATGATGAAGCCTTTGCTATTTGGCGAGATCGAATAGGAATTCCTGCACACCGCATTCAACGCATGGGAGAAGATGATAACTTCTGGGTTTCTGGCCCTACAGGCCCTTGTGGTCCTTGTTCAGAATTATATTATGATTTTCATCCAGAATTAGGGGATAAGAAAATTGATTTGGAAGATGATACCAGGTTTATCGAGTTTTATAACTTGGTATTTATGCAATACAATCGCGATGTGGATGGCAATTTAACACCTCTACAAAATAAAAACATTGATACGGGGATGGGTTTAGAGAGAATGGCGCAAATTCTCCAGAAAGTCCCAAATAATTACGAAACTGATTTAATTTTGCCGATTATTAAAACTGCTGCGGAGATTGCAGGAGTTGATTACACTAAAGCTGATCAAACAACTAAAACATCTTTTAAAGTAATTGGCGATCATGTCCGTGCTGTAGTTCATATGATCGCAGATGGCATTACTGCGTCGAATACAGATAGAGGATATGTCTTGCGTCGTTTGATTCGACGAGTGATTCGTCATGGTAGATTGATTGGGATAGAAGGAAACTTTATTAATCAGGTAGCAGAAACAGCTATTTCTCTCTCGGAGTCTGCCTATCCTAATGTTAGAAAAAGAGAACAATCAATTAAAAACGAATTACAAAGAGAAGAAAATCAATTCCTCAAGACGTTGGAGAGAGGAGAAAAACTTCTTGCAGAAATATTAGCGAAAAAACCGCAACAGATTTCTGGTGTTGATGCGTTTACTCTTTATGACACCTATGGTTTTCCTTTGGAATTAACTCAAGAAATCGCAGAAGAACAAGGTTTGACTGTTGATGTAGAGGGATTTAATGCAGAGATGGAGCAACAGCGCGATCGCGCCAGAGAAGCACATCAAACGATCGATCTTACTGTTCAAGGTAGCATAGATCAGCTGGCAGAACATATTCATTCAACTCAATTTTTGGGTTATAAACAACTACAAGTAACAGCTAAGGTAGAAGCTTTGTTAGTTGAAGGAAAATCGGTTGAAAAGGCAGAAGCTGGCACAGAAGTACAAATAATTTTGGATCAAACTCCTTTTTATGCTGAGTCTGGAGGACAAATTGGTGATAAGGGTTATCTATCTGGGGATAATCTCTTAATTCGGATCGAAGATGTGCAAAAAGAGTCTGGTTTCTTTGTTCATTATGGCAAGATTGAACGAGGTACTCTTGCTGTAAATGATACAGTTAATGCAACTATCGATCGCGCTTGTCGTCGTCGTCTTCAGGCAAATCATACCGCAACTCATTTATTACAAGCTGCTTTAAGGAAAGTTGTAGATGATTCTATTTCTCAAGCAGGTTCGTTAGTAGACTTTGATCGCCTTCGTTTCGATTTTCACTGTCCCCGTGCATTAAAAGCAGAAGAAATTCAGCAGGTAGAAGATTTAGTTAATAGTTGGATTTCTGAGGCACACGAAGCGGATGTAAATATTATGCCTTTAGAAGAAGCCAAAGCTAAAGGCGCGATCGCTATGTTTGGAGAAAAATACGATTCGGAGGTTAGAGTAATCGATTTTCCTGGCGTTTCGATGGAACTTTGTGGTGGTACTCACGTACACAACACTGCCGAAATTGGCATTTTTAAAATCATTTCCGAAACAGGTATTTCTTCAGGAATTAGAAGGATCGAAGCGGTAGCTGGTGCATCGGTTTTAGACTACTTAAATGTTAGAGATAAAGTAGTTAAAGAATTGAGCGATCGCTTTAAAGCCAAACCCGAAGAAATTAGCGATCGAGTTAACAATTTACAAGCAGAATTAAAGGCAACTCAAAAAGAATTGGAAGCAGCAAAACAAGAATTAGCTGTTGCTAAATCAGATGGTTTATTATCTCAAGCAGAATCTGTTGGTGAGTTCAAAATCTTAGTAGCAAATATGGGTGATATGGATGCTAAATCTTTACAAGCTGCTGCGGAAAGATTGCAACAAAAATTAGGAGAATCCGCCGTAGTTTTAGCTTCAATTCCTGAAGCAGGAAAAGTAAGTTTAGTTGCTGCTTTTAGTCAGAAAATAATTAAAGAAAAACAATTACAAGCTGGTAAATTTATCGGTGTAATTGCTAAAATTTGTGGTGGTGGAGGTGGTGGCAGACCAAATCTGGCACAAGCTGGCGGAAGAGATGCGAGTAAGTTAGGTGAAGCTTTGGATACAGCGAAGCAGCAATTAATTGAAGGTTTGAAGTAAGTTTTTGGGTGGGTTAATTCCCACCTTTTTTATATTTAAAAATGAAAATATTAACTCATCTTTTAAATTATCCTGAACTTACTAATACGGAGGATGCTATCTAGAAACATTACCAACTCCCGAACAAGTTTAAAATTTCAAAAATACAGATTTGAACTTGAGATTAAATATCTCCCCACTTCCGCAAAAGATTAGCAATACTTTTGGAAAGTAAATCAAACTCTGAAGTTTTTCCTTCTCTGGCAAAAATACTACGTCTAGCTGTCTCTAAATCAAACAGAATTTCTCTTTCACTTGCTTCTCTAATTAAACTTTGTACCCAACCTACTACTACTAAACGAGTTCCTTTTGTTACTTTTTCAACTCGATGCAAAGTAGTCGAAGGATAGACAATTGCTGCACCAGCATCCAATTTATAAGCTTTTTCATCGTCGGCACTTTCAATAATTAATTCTCCCCCCTCATAAGTCGCAGAAGATTGTAAAAATAAGGTAAAAGAAACATCCGAACGATAAATAGTCGAACTTCCCATGAAGGCATTATCTACATGGCGATCATAAGACATTCCTACTTGATAGCGACTAAAAAGCAGAGAATGAATTGCTTTGGGATGAATAGCAGTTTGAAATAAAGCATTTCGATTTAATGCGCTAACGACTTTTTCTTTTAATTTTTTAACTTGAGTAGTTCCTTGTTTTAACTGCTGATTGTTTTTAACTAATTTGGCGTGCCATCCTGCGGTTAGTTTACCATCCACAAATTCGGCTTCTGCCAGAGTAGTAGTAATTTCTGTTAATTCTTCTGGAGTGAGCAAGTTAGGAATTGAAAAAATCATTGAATTTAACCAAAATAAGCAAATAATATGAAAAATACAAGATTAATAAACTGCTTTTACCCCAGAAGCACAATATTTATTTATTTAATTCAATTACCGAAACTAATCCATAAACTTCTGAACTAGATTTAATCGGAGTTTCAGGAGGTGTTACCGAAGGCCAAGCAGTTTTGAGATCTGCTAAAGTATCGAGAATAACTTGATGATTGTCAGGTTTTTCTTGACTCATTTGATCGCTAATATTTTGATAAAGTTGTTCGCTATAAAGAACAAATCCTCTAGAGTCTTGATATTCTTCTACTTCAACAAATTTATTATCCGCGATCGCTGCTTTGTATTCATCTGCTGCAGTTTTTAATAGTTCTGAGATCACATCCATGACAAATTCAGGAGATTGTAATTGCTCTTGAGGTATAGCAGCAATAGCCTGATCGATTGAGTCCATCGATTTGTTAAACGATTCTTTCATCTGAGGAGAATCTGGTGCTGATTTTGATAAATCTTGCATTTCTGTTAAAGTAGCTCTAAAATCAGGTACGTTACGCTCTGGTAATTCTGTTTCAATTGCACTATATAATTCTTCAACAGGATGTGCGATGTGAACTTCTGCTTCGGTATAGTTACCTGCTGCAAGTAATTCTTCGGCGACGATTAAATGACCTTTCATTAATCCTAATGTAGTTACATAATCAACATCAGGGTTACCACTGCTTGTAGCAGCTTCACCACCTTCACCGCCTTCACCACCTTCACCGCCTTCACCGCCTTCACCACCTTCACCCCCATGAGTGCCTTGAGCTAAAAAGGGTAAAGTTTCAGAAGTTGATTGATTAAATATTTCGCGATCGCTAGTATTAGTAGCCAAAGCACTACTAACACCGATACTAGTTGCAAAACTTACCGCTAAAAATAATTCTACGGGTTTTAATTGCTTGGTCATAATAATTGATAATTTATATCAGTGCTGAAGTGATAGAGTACTGGTAATGCTATTCCTTGTCAATTATTAGGAAATAATTCTTTGTGAGAGTTAACTAGAAATAACCTCAAACCAACCCATACAACCGTTTTCAGCAATGTAATCTTGATGGGGATGAAACATATATCGACCAGGATAAGTATAAGTAAACTCTATAATATGCCGTTCTGCTGTACCAAGAGTAATTACATCGCTTTCTTCACAAGGTTTTAAAGTTCTACCTGTGCGATAAACTTGAAACATATTGGCATGAATATGAAAGGTGATGGCTGGATCGAACTCAATCATATTCAATAGATAAATTCGGATTAATTGATTTTGATAAATAGCGATCGGATTATCTCGGTAGAAATTAGGAATGCCATTAAAAGCATAAAGTTCATTTTGTTCGTTATCATCTAAGTCATAACCACTCATCACCAAAACCATCTCATCAGCAGGTGGACGACCTTGAGGTGGATCTACAATTAGTAAACCATATAACCCCTTGCTGATATGACGAGTAATCGGCGCCACATGGCAGTGATAAGGATGAACACCATAAGGTTTAGCCTCAAATTCATAAACTGTTGTCTCACCACGACGAATTGGTTCAATACCATCCATTTCAGATCGATGGACTCCATGAAAGTGAATACTATGGGAACTCCCATCTTCGTTATGGAAAATCACCCGAATTATTTCACCTTCTTTAGCTCTAAAAGTAGGACCCGGTACGCGATTATTTAAACTCCAACTAACAAAAGAAATAGCACTATTGAGTTGAATTGGAGAGCTATTGGCAGTTACTTCAAATTCTCTGATCGTACGTCCATTTTCTCGTTTAACTTTGCCATAATCAAAGTCTCGCAAGACAGACATGGGATTAAACCCTAGATTAGAAGTAGAAGTAGTTTCTTTGATGGGTGGAATTTTGACAGCAGCTAAAGAACGATTATTTTGTAGAGCGATCGCTGTTCCTAGTGCCGAAGCTCCTAATACTGTAACCCCTCGCACCAATAACTGACGACGTGTCCAGGAGTTTTGATTAATAAGTTTATATGAAGGTAGCATTAATGAATGAATGTTATACAAGTCACCTAAATAATTTAGGTTTTATTGCAAATTATTTTAAATAAAGTTCAATTTAACTAATACCATATTTGGTTGGAAAAGATAACTTGTTGAGAGTTGTCATTAAATAATTAGTTTATTGATTAAAATTTTGGGATATAAAATTTGCCAAATATCTCAAATAATCTATTATGAGCGCAACCAATCTTAAACCAGTCGAGCCTGTCAATTTAGGAAGATGGTTAAAGAACAATCTGTTTAGTAGTTGGCACAATACTCTTCTGACTCTTGTTAGTTTATCTCTTATTTATTGGCTGGGATTAGGGTTGATTCGTTGGGCATTTTTTCAAGCTCAATGGCAAGTAATAGATGCTAATTTGCGCTTATTTTTTATTGGTCGTTATCCTGTTAAAGATATCTGGCGAACTTGGGCAACATTAGGTGTAATTGTTGGTTTGGGAGGTATTTCCTGGGGTGTTTTGGCTCAAGCAACTGCTAATTTATTTAATCGCCGAATTTTAATTATTTTAGGCATTATTACTGCTACTTGTATTGCCGTTGCTATACCTGCGGGACAACAATCTAGTTTAATCCTAGTAGGGATGGTAATTGAATTTGCGATCGCAGCAGTTCTTGGTAAGCAATTAAATAAAACAATACCTCAATTAAGAAGTTGGTTACCTTTACTTTGGTTACTGGCTTTTTTTCTCAATCTTTGGCTACTTTTGGGGGTAAGTAACGTTAAATTAGATAATCTGAGCGGACTGATTTTAACTATTCTTGTAGCAGTGGTTAGTATTGTTCTTTGTTTTCCGCTAGGAGTTTTGTTAGCTTTGGGAAGACAAAGCAATTTACCAATCATTAGATGGCTATCAATTGCTTATATTGAAGTAATTCGGGGTTTACCTTTAATCGGAATTTTGTTCATGGCACAGGTAATGTTACCTTTAGTATTACCTAGTTATATTAGACCAGACCGAGTTGTTAGAGCGATCGCAGGATTTACAATTTTTAGTTCTGCTTATTTGGCAGAAAATGTTCGTGGTGGTTTGCAATCAATTCCTCGCGGACAAACCGAAGCAGCTAAAGCTTTAGGTTTAAATCCTGTTTTAACTTTAGTATTTATTATTTTGCCTCAAGCTCTCAAGGCAGTCATTCCCAGTATTGTGGGACAATTTATCAGTTTGTTTAAAGATACATCTTTACTAGCAATTGTCGGATTAGTGGATTTACTCGGTATTTCCCAAGCAATTTTGGCTAATCCTAAGTTTTTGGGACGTTATGGAGAAGTATATCTATTTATTGCTACTATTTATTGGATTTGTTGTTATTCAATGTCCATTGCTTCTAGAAAATTAGAACAACAATTAGGTACTTCTAGCCATCAGGGAAGATGAGTAAAAGGCAATTGTAGAGACGTTCCATGGAACGTTTCTACTGATAACTGGTATGTGTTTTACTAACCTGAAAATTGCTGGATTAAAATTTGAAGCCAATTTTTCCATTAATACCACGAATCGAATGATAACCACCGCCAAAGAAAAAATTACCAGGAGGATTAATATGTACGCCTCCAGAATAAGCCACAGTATCATCACCAGAATAAATACCTAAACCAACGTAAGGAGAAACAACAGGCAAAGGAAAGAAAGTTAAAATATCTCCTCCTGTTGCACCTTCTTCTCCTGTACCTACTTCCACACCGAAATTGAGTAATCTAACTCCAGCACCATAACTAATATCATCATCCTTAGTACCCACTGTTCCCCAAACTTGAGGTAACAACTGACTAGCAGCAGGTTTGGGAAGAATAACGGTAAAGTTTGCGATCGCAAGACTTAAAAGACCAACTTTGGTGAGATTTTTGAAGAGTTTAGGCATTTTAAATTGGTGTTTATAACTGATCAGCTTTTTAAGATACACCAAAATAGCAAAAAAATAGATTGCTGCGATTTAATGATCAACAGCAATTATATTTTTTATAACTAGTCACAACAAGAGCAATGAGATTTAAAGCGATCGCTCGATGAGGAGTAGAACATTAAATCAATTGTTAGATTTTGACTCGTTTCGGAGTTGTTACAGCAGATGAGATTGTCAGTGATTCTTCTACCTGATCTTTTTCGTTGTCGGCAGGTTTTTTATTCAACAACGCGTTGGCAACTACATAATCTTTATTACACTCAAAAATGTATTCGCTGTAATCTGCTATATTATCAAGCCCTACGAAATTAAGCCAAATTTCCGCCAATAACCAAAAAGTTATTTTGATGAGAAACTTGTTGTTTTGCTTGTTCACCCAATAGTCTGCCAGTTCTGTCTAATACAGTGCAATTGGGATCATTTCTTGAACTCCGTTAAATTACCTAACTTTTCGTAGTCACTTCCACTTTACCCGTAGAATTGCGTAAATAATTGCTGAAGAGGTCGGATTGCCTATAATTTCCTAAATATTCTTACTTATAGTTTTCTCTATATTTTCTTAAGACTATAGCGTTTCTTAATTAAATGAGACACACTCTAAAATACTGGTTTTTGTTGATGGTTGATAGTTGATGGTTAGTCGCGCAGCGCACCTTCGGCTGATGATGACGCGTCATCATCGGGGTTGATTGTTTGTCCCTAATAATTAGTAATTAGTAATTAGTAACTGTTTTAGTAACACTAGAAAAAAGTAGAGGAAATTAATTAACTCCCCCTACTATTAATTAAATTATGCCAAGTCAAACAATAACACTTCTGTATCAGTGACTGCTTGTAGAACTAGTTCTGATTCTTGACTTACTGCTAAACCATCTCCTGCTTCTACAGAATGACCATTAATTGTTAATTTACCTTCAGTTACTTGTAGCCAAGCAAATCGATTTGGTAAAAGAGAATAATTAATTGTTTCACCTGATGATAAGCGTGTTGCTAGTAAATCAACGTCTTGATGAATCAACAAAGAACCTTCTCTACTGTCACGACTAGCTAAAAGTTGCCATTTTCCTTCCCTTTCGGTTACTGAAAATTGTTTTTGTTCGTAACCTGGTTCTAAACCTTGTTGTTCTGGGAAAATCCAAATTTGCAATAAATGAACGGCTTGATCTGAGGAAAGATTGTATTCACTATGTTGAATTCCTGTACCTGCCGTCATCCGTTGTAATTCCCCTGCGGTAATGGCAGCTTGATTACCAATACTGTCTCGGTGAGTTAACTCTCCACTCATGACATAGGTAATGATTTCCATATCTTGATGTCCGTGAGTGCCAAAACCAGTACCAGCTTTGATAATGTCTTCATTGATGACTCTTAATTCACGAAAATGAACGTGACGAGGATCGTAATAGCTACCAAAAGAGAAAGTGTGGTGACTATCTAACCAGCTTAATTGAACATGACCTCTTTCTTGTCCTGGGCGAATAGTAATCATGATTTGACCTCTGCTATGTTGTAGAGATTGGGAAAAATGTAATTAAATTTGATGGGATTTAAAGATTCAAGCGATCGCCATAAGTTTCGCTGTAACAAACTTGTTCGATCTCAAATCTGCCTCCGTAGGTTTTGAAGGGTTCGTCAGCATATCCCATCGGTACTAAACAACAAACATCAACTTCTTCAGGAATGTTAAATGCTTCTTTTACTTGTGCGGTGATAAATCCTTCCATCGGACAACTATCAACACCAAAGCTTTTAGCTACAATCATTAAATGAGCTACAGCTAACATAGTATGTCGGTTGGTCCATGCTTCTAGAGAACCAAACGAAGTATGATTATCAAATAGTTGAGGAATTGCCGAACGCAAGTAGTTAGCATAATTGTCGTTCATTGCACCTGCATCGATTCCCAATTGAATAATAGATTCGATGTATTCTAAACGGTTCATCCTGCGATCTCCGCAACAAATTAACACAACGGGTGCTTCACTAACTTGACGTTGATCGAAAGCACAAGCACGAAGTTTATCTTTATTAGCTTGTTCTTGAACCACAATAAAACGCCAAGGTTGTAGATTAAAACCTGAAGGGGAACGAGTTCCTAAACGTAAAATTTCTTGTAATATTTCTGTGGGAATAGGATCGCTTTTAAATGAACGAGCAGCGCGTCTTTGTTCGATTGCTTCTGTTAAAGTTAATGTTGGTTTAGGCATAATTTTTTAGTGGTTAATAGTTAATAAGTAATGGTTAATAATTGATTATCTATCAAACCCAAAATAAGATACTTCTTGAATTAACCAAGCAAATTTTTATTAAGACTTCTCAAAAGCTATTTCAGAACTGCATAAATAAAGCCACTATTTGAAAAGATCAAAAGCTGACAAAATAAATATTTTTCTTTTGATTTTTGACACATTCACTTGCGCTCAGTGCAAGCTTTTAACTTTTGTACAGACGTTCCATGGAACGTCTCTAATGTTGCTTTTTGACTTTTTATTTTCCATATTTAAAGCATAATTAATTAGCATCATACTTTGCAACACTAGTTTTAACGTCATCCGATACCTTTAGAGGTATCAGTATTCAGATATGTTTTCTAATCTCGATTTACAGCATCTTCAAACCTTTTTAGTAGTGGCAGAAGAAATGAATTTTGGACGTGCAGCAGAAAGACTGCATATTGCTCAACCGCCTTTATCTCGTCAAATACAGCGTTTAGAAAAAAACTTGGGAGTAGAACTTTTTAATCGCAGTAAACCGCAAATTCAGTTGACTTCGGCAGGAAAAGTTTTTGTTAGAGAAGCAAAAAAGATTTTGAAACAGGTAGACTTAGGTGTACAGTTGACCCAAAGAGCAAGTCGCGGAGAAATTGGTAAAATAGCGATCGCTTTTGAAGGGAGTTCTCTATCTGATTTAGTTCCTCGCTCAATTCAAACGTTTCGTCAACAATTTCCTGAAGTAGAAATTTTAATTCAAGAAATGCCTACTAAACAACAAATTCAGGCGTTACTAGAAGAAAGAATCGATCTGGGTTTTATTGTTCCGCAACAGCAGTTGGATAATTTAATGAGTGAAATTATTCTGGAAGAATCTTTAGTAGTTGCGATCGCACAAGCTCATCCTTTAGCTAGTCAGGAAAAAATCGAGATTGAACAACTTCAACAGGAATATTTTTTAGTTGGTTTTAATGATGGTAGTTGTGGTTTGGATCGAACTGTAGTTAAGGTTTGTCAACAGGCAGGTTTTGAACCGAAATTAATGTCTGTTACTAATGAGATGCAATTAATTTTAGGTTTTATCTCCACAGGAATGGGAGTAGCTTTATTACCCAATTCGATTAGAAATATTCAAAGAAAAGGAGTTGTTTATCTTTCCCTTCAATCTTCAACGGTAACTAGTTCCTTAGCTATTGCTTGGCGAGAAGATACTCCTTGTTCGACTCTCGATAATTTTTTAAATATCGTTAGAACTAAACCATAAATTATGAATGAATACAAACAACAGGTAATCGATTTCTTTAATCGTCGGACAAACTATGATGATGAAGGAATACGACATCCTCGTGAAGCTAAACGTTTACTAGCATCTATTCCAATTCAACCAGGACAAAAAATACTCGATCTCGCGACAGGAACTGGTTTATTAGCAATTGCAGCAGCACGACAAGTAGGTAAAACAGGAACAGTAATTGGAGTTGATTTTTCTCCAGAAATGTTACAACAAGCTAGACAAAAAATTTTAGCTTTGGGAATAGATAATCTGAAATTAATTGAAGCAGATATCGAGTCAATTCAGTTTAATCCTAACAGTTTCGATGCGATTTTCTGTTGTTCTGCTATTACTTACCTAGTTGATATCCCTACCGCCTTACAAAACTGGTATCAGTGGCTTAAACCAAAAGGTTATCTTGCTTTTACTACTCCTGCCAAAACCGCTTATTTGGCATCAATTCAAGTAAAAGTATGCGAAAAGATTTTAGGTATTTCTTTACCTCATATCAACGAACCACTTTGGACTCCTGAAAAATGTCACAATCTCCTTCAACAAGCAGGTTTTAGTGAGATCGAAGTTGAAATTGAGGAATCGGGAGAATATCTTCCTTTTAATAATCGTTGGGTGAATTGGAGTGGAAATGGTTTTTATCCAAGAGGTAATCCTTTGGTAAATTTATCATCTCAACAATTAGAACAACTTAAGGCTGAATATCAGCGTGAAATTGAAAAATTGGCAACAGATCGAGGAATTTGGTACGATCGCACTACTTTTTTCGTTCAGGCTCGTAAATAATCCTCGTTGATATCAAGTACCGAATAATTGGTTGAAATAACAAAATTTGTTGCATTCGTCTTACTAGTCATAAGGCAGGAGGCAGAAAATTTAAAATTTTATTACCTATTAGTAATTATTTAATAGTATGAATCTTGAGAAAATTAGTACCTCCAGCAATCTGGGTTGGAATACCACCCATAATCAAAATGTGATCGCCTGTTACAACTAAATTCCGTTGCAGCAACAGAGTTTCAGCTTGGGTAACCAATTCTTCAAACGTAATCACTTCGCGATCTAATAAAATTGGTTTCACTCCCCAAATTAAATTGAGACGATGATAAACCTCAAGATTAGGAGTAAAAGCAACTACGGGTGATTGGGGTCGTTCTCCAGAAGCAAGTAAAGCTGTATAACCACTACTGGTAAAAGTTACAATACAACGTAAATTTAAAATAGAATCGATCGCATTTAGTGCTTCACTTAAAGCATGAGTTTCATCATTACCAGCAGGAGGATTGTTAACAAAGTTAATTTCTGGTTCAACATCGGTTGCAATTCGCGCTAACATTTGTACTGCTTTAATCGGATAATTGCCTACTGCCGACTCTCCAGACAACATGACTGCATCTGTACCATCAATAATCGCATTGGCCACATCACTAGCTTCAGCGCGAGTAGGATAGGGATTGTTAATCATGCTTTCCAGCATCTGAGTAGCAGTAATAACAGGAATATTTCTTAAATTACATTGACGAATAATTTCTTTTTGCAGCATCGGTACTCTTTCAGGACGCATTTCTACGCCTAAGTCTCCTCGCGCTACCATTAAACCATCGCATTGATCGAGAATTTCTTTTAAGTTGGCAATGGCTTGAGGTTTTTCTATTTTGGCAATGACTGGAAGATCTGACCCTTTTGCTGTTAATAATTGTTTGAGAGTTTTAAGATCTTCTGCACGACGCACAAAACTTAAAGCAACAATATCTATTCCTTGAGAAATTCCAAATTCTAAATCTTGTTCGTCTTTTTCTGTCAAAGATGGTAACTTAAGGGTAAGATTGGGCAGATTTACCCCTTTACGACTTTTAAGTTGACCTCCTTCTACTACCTGACATTTAACTATACTTCCTTCAATAGATACGATAGTTAATTCCAATAAACCGTCATCGAGTAAAATTTTTGCGCCTATTTCTGCTTCTTCTGCTAAATAAGGATAATCTATCGGAACAGTATCAGGTTGAGAATTAAATGCAAAAAGAGGAACTAAATCTATCGTAGCTCCTTTTTCTAAAGCGATCGCGTTATTGGGTAAATAACCAACTCGAATTTTTGGTCCTTGTAAATCCTGTAATAAAGTAATTGGCGTATCTAAATCTTCTGCTACCGAACGCAATAAATGAACTGTTTTGGCATGATCCTCATAAGTACCGTGAGAAAAGTTTAATCTTGCTACACTCATCCCAGCTTCAATCATTTGTTTGATTATTTCTGGAGAGTTACTAGCTGGCCCAATGGTCGCAACAATTTTAGTACGATGATTGAGAGAAATCATAGTTTAATAGCAATTTGATTGATAATACAGTAGTAAAAATTTCTTAATCTGAAATAAAATATTAACTGGGTTAGAACAATAGGAAAATTTTTTGTTCTCGCATTGTAATTATTCAATTTGTCATTTTATATACATCTTTCAGCAATTTTGCTTTAACTGTGAGTATATACTTAATTTTCCTAAGATTTGATATATTTTAGCTTTTAATAATAAGTTCCTATCTAAAATTAATTGTTCTTTGATTAAAATTTTAGAACCGAGAAGAGGTAACAAAAAGTTATCTAGCTCAGTAGTAAATATATATACAAATAATTTTGTTTTACCTACTTAACTAAATTATTCATTATTTAAAAAATTACCTTGTCAAAAAAATATTAAATTATCTAAAAAAGTAATGAATTAGATTGAAGATTTTTTTATATTTAGTTTATAAACTGGTTAATTGCTAACTAAAAAATTGCCAATTAAAAATGTTTCTTAAGGTCAAAATTTACAAGTTTTTTTAACTAAGCAACCAATGAATAACTCTTCTACTTCTTGTTTGACTGACGAAGAATGGTTTAACCAAGGTAAAGCAGATGCCTGGGCGAAAAAACCCAAACAACCACCCGAACACGATCCGCAAGCTGCCAGTATGTATGATTTAGGATATAGCGAGGGAGAAATTGAGCGATCGCCTTATGAGCGAGGAGTTTAATTAATCCTAAAGTTGATTTTGTCTTTGACGACGAATTTGTTTAGTAGCAGCCTCATGTTCGGCTAAAGTTTTACTAAAAACATGAGTACCATCGTAACGAGCTACAAAATATAAATACTCAGTACTTTCAGGTTTCAGAGTAGCTTCCAAACTAGCAATTCCTGGACTAGCAATCGGGGTTGGCGGTAAACCAGCATTAATATAAGTATTATAAGGAGAAGGAGTTGCTACTTCGGCAAAGGTAAGGGGACGATCCGCAGTTTGTTTAATTCCCAAACCATATTCAACTGTAGGATCTGAACCCAATGTCATGCCACGTTTTAGCCTTTGAGTAAACACACCAGCAATTAAACCACGTTCGTCTTTGACTACTGCTTCTTTTTCCACAATACTGGCAAGAGTGACCCACTCTAATAAACTAAGATTGGTTTGTTTTTTATTTTCTTGATAGACAGGCAGGGCAATTTGTTGAAATTGATTTAACATTACCTCAATAATATCTTGAGGATTACCAATGCGATCGCTACTAATTTTATAAGTATCGGGATACAAAAATCCTTCTAGATGAGGTAAATTTGGAGGTAACCAAGGATATTTATCTGTCGGAATTTTACTAGCAGCAGCGACAAAATCTTCCGCACTAAAATAACCAACCGATTCAAAATATTGAGCCATTTGTTGAATTGACCAACCTTCAGGAATGGTAAACTTAGTTTGCATCAATTCGCCACGCCAGATTTTTTCTGCGATCGCAGGTAGGTTATCTTGAGGAGAAAGTAAATAAGTACCTGCTTTAAAACCACCAGTCGGATCTTGTTTTTGTTGCCACCACACCCATAATTTCCAAGCTTCTGACGATTTAATCAAACCAGCTTGTATTAACTGTTGACCGATTTGTTGTCCAGCAGTACCTGGAGAAACAGTAAACTGAATTGGTTCAAGAGAAGAATTATTTTGTTGTTGGGTTGCGCTTGGAGCAATCTGCGATCGCCACCACAACCATCCTAGTCCAATTCCAATCCCAGTTACTAAAATTAATAACCCAAGGATTGAAGAAATTTTAGTTTTTTTTTAGGATATTTCATCATTTACTCTGGTTCATCTGCTAATAATTCTTCCAGAATTGGTTGAAACTCTTCGGCATCTGGAGAAACTAATTCTAATTCATTGTCCAGATTGTATCTTGCAAAAAACAATAAAGGTGTTAAGGGAGTATAAATAGAATATTTTTGCTCGGCATGATAAAAGCTCGCTAAAAACTGTAACTCCTCTGGTTCTAGCTGACTATCTTCTTCTTCAAGATTCAAAGTTAAAATTTGTTCTTCATCAATAGGAGGTAATTCTCCCGTCGCAGTAAGAGTATAGGCTGTATGTTTAAGAGTAAGATTTTGTTCAGCTAGCACTGCTTTGGCATCAGCAAAAATGGCTTCAATTTCTTCTCCATCTTCGATCATCTCTGCTTCGACTAAATCTTCTTCTTCCTCTTCTTCATCCCAACTCATCATAACAATTGGAATATCTACAGGCATTAAAAGTAAATAAGTCATGCCCTCGTATTCAAGATATTGTTCAATATAACAAAGCAAAGTACGTCCGTCTGAATCAATCAGAGTGACTAATTCTTCTTCATACTGCTCGTGTTCTTTTTCAAATTTAGACGAAGACATGATTTAAAGATTTAATAGGTTCTAATCGAGATTGGTTAAACTAACAACTCTTCAATGAGAGTCTAAATATTTTTACCACAGAAAGTGATCATCCCAGGCACTTCCTTTCTAGGTAATGTATTGATGACTGTAAACAACAGAATATCATTTTACGGCTTCACGACGTTGAAGCAGATCTCTTTGTTTCAGTATGGTTCGGAAAACCAATTAAGATTGTAAAGATGTTGAACAATCATGCTATCGGTGAGGTTATATCGCAGAGGAGTGATGGTGATATAGCGATCGCGAATTGCTTGAACATCAGTCATAATATGAGGAGGTAAACTGCTATCTTCTGGCTGTTCAATATCTTCAATAATTTCTCCTACTAACCAATAATAATTTTTGCCACGAGGATCGAGTCTTTTTTCAAATTTCTCAATATAACGACGTAAACCTTGACGAGTCACCATAACTCCCGCCAACTCTGTTTCTGCTACAGCAGGAATATTAATACTAAGTAAAGTAGCTTGAGGTAATCGATCTATTGCTAGTCGTTGAAGCAACTTTAGAGCAAAGTTTGCTGCTGGTTGAAATTGATGACTAGTAAAACTAACTAAACTGAATGCAAGACTAGGAATACCTTCCAATGTTCCTTCCATCGCTGCTGAAACAGTTCCCGAATATAATACATCAGTACCTAAATTAGGCCCGTGATTAATTCCAGAAAGAACAAAATCGGGACGACTATCCAACACAGCACTAAGAGCAAATTTAACACAATCAGCAGGAGTACCCGAACAAGACCAAGCAATTACGTTTTCATGAAAGATTGAATTAACTGGTTCTGCACGAATTGGTTGATGTAAAGTAAGTCCGTGTCCCGTCGCCGAACGTTCTCTATCTGGACAAACTACCGTAATTTTATGACCTGCTGCTGCTAAAGTATTGGCAAGAGTACGAACACCAAGGGCAAATATTCCATCATCATTACTAATTAATATTTTTAAAGGTTGATTGAGCGTCATTAGATAAATTTTATGATTGATTCAAAAATAACAATTAGCAAATAACCAATAATGAATAACTAATTATTAATGTTTATTTTAATTCGTCAAGTTAAATTATCAAATTTATATATAGAACCGATTCTTACAACAAAAATTATTTTACTCAAACTTCCCAACCATCCGCGATCGCATTTTAGCTAACGTTTCTCACATTAATATCAGTTACCAGTTATAAAGTAGCAAGTTACCAATTAAAACAATTAACAATTAACATTTATTTGAGTTATTTAATAAAAACAACTTTTCACTAAGTCTCTTGTTAAAGAATAAGAAATGGTATTATTTATGTTTATTAAACTGAACATTTTTCAAATAATAAAAAAGGTAGAGAATTTGAGCTTCCCTACCATTAAATTTTTAACTTGTTTTGGTGAATTTACAAGCGTAGCTTAATTACCTAAGAAGAAGGTAATAATTCCTGTTCTTTTGCTTGAGGAATAATTTTAACCTTGCCTTCTGAGTCAATATCTACTTGTGCCGTATCACCTTCTCCTAAACGACCAGAAAGAATTTCTTCAGCAAGTACATCTTCCAACAGGCGCATAATAGCTCGACGAAGAGGACGCGCACCATAAGAAGGATTGTAACCTTCTTCTACTAAACGCTCCTTGAATTTCTCCGTCACTTCCAAAGTAATATCTTGTTCTGTTAGACGAGTAAATACTTCCTTGAGTAGAAGCTCGGAAATTTCTTTGACTTCATCCTTACTCAATTGACGGAAGACAATGATTTCATCCAAGCGGTTAAGGAATTCTGGACGGAAGTAGTTCTTCAATTCCTCATTAACTAAAGAACGAATACGATTGTATTGAGATTCGGCTTGGTCATCGGCAAACTCAAATCCTAAACCACCACCACCTTTCTCAATTACTTTAGAACCGATGTTGGAAGTCAGAATAATCAGTGTATTCTTGAAATCTACCGTTCTGCCCTTAGCATCAGTCAGGCGACCATCTTCTAGAATTTGTAACAGCATATTGAAGATGTCTGGGTGTGCTTTCTCAATCTCATCAAATAGCACGACTGTATAAGGACGACGGCGAACAGCTTCAGTTAACTGACCGCCTTCGTTGTAACCTACATATCCAGGAGGAGAACCAATCAGCTTAGAAACAGTATGACGTTCCATATACTCCGACATATCCAGTCGGATCATGGCTTCTTCCGAACCAAAGAAATAGGTAGCTAAGGCTTTAGTTAACTCTGTTTTACCAACGCCTGTAGGACCAGAGAAGACAAAGCTCGCAATCGGACGGTTGGGATTTTTTAGACCAACTCTAGCCCGACGAATGGCTCTCGAAATAGCTTTCACCGCATCTTCTTGACCAATAATACGCTGATGCAAAGTATCTTCCATGTGCAACAGCTTTTCAGATTCCGATTCGGTAATCTTGTTAACTGGTACACCAGTCCAAGAAGCGACAATGTGAGCGATTTCTTCCGCATCAACTACAGGAGAATCATCCCCCCCATCTTCTTCAGTTTTCTTATTCGAGGCGATCGAACGAATTTCTTCTTTGATTTCCATTTCGCGATCGCGTAATTCCCCTGCCCGGTCAAAATCTTGCGCTCGAACTGCATCGTCTTTTTGTTTGAGAACTTCGCGCAATTCCTTATCCAGTTCCTTAGCAGCCGGGGGAAGTTGAGAATTAATCAAACGAACACGAGAACCAGCCTCATCAATCAAATCAATCGCTTTATCAGGTAAATAGCGATCGCTGATGTAACGGTCAGATAGTTTAGCTGCTGCTTCTAAAGCCTCATCTAAAATTTTCAATTTATGGTGTTGTTCGTAACGTTCGCGCAAACCGTACAGAATTTCAATTGTTTCATCTACGGTTGGTTCACCTACCATCACAGGTTGAAAACGACGTTCCAGGGCTGCATCTCGTTCGATATGCTTACGGTATTCATCAAGGGTCGTTGCACCAATACACTGCAACTCACCTCTAGCCAAAGCTGGTTTCAAGATATTAGCTGCGTCGATTGCTCCTTCGGCTGCACCAGCACCAATTAAAGTATGAACCTCGTCGATTACCAGAATCACATTTCCAGCCTGACGAATTTCATCCATAATCTTCTTGAGTCGTTCCTCAAACTCACCTCGATATTTAGTACCTGCTACCAACAAGCCAATATCGAGAGTAACCACACGTTTGTCTTCGAGAATATCTGGAACATCTTTGTTTGCAATCCGTTGGGCTAAACCTTCCGCGATCGCAGTTTTACCTACTCCAGGTTCACCGATTAAAACAGGATTATTTTTGGTTCGACGACCCAAAATCTGGATCACTCGCTCGATTTCCTTTTGTCTACCAACTACAGGATCGAGTTTACCTTCCGATGCCATTTGAGTCAGATTAGAACCAAATTCATCGAGGGTCGGAGTTTTATTTCTTCCCTGAGTACCAGAACCTGCTGCTACCTCGGCAGTTTCGCCAAGCATTCTAATCACCTGAGTGCGAACCTTCGATAAATCCACACCCAGATTTTCCAATACCCTAGCAGCCACACCTTCCCCTTCCCGAATCAAACCGAGTAGAAGGTGTTCTGTACCGATGTAATTGTGTCCTAATTGACGAGCTTCTTCTAGAGAAAGTTCAAGAACTCTTTTGGCTCTGGGAGTGAAAGGAATTTCCACCGCCACAAAACCCGAACCGCGACCAATAATTTTTTCAACTTCAATCCGAGCGTCTTTCAGGTTAACGCCCATAGATTTAAGAACTTTGGCAGCGACTCCAGTTCCTTCACCGATTAAACCGAGAAGAATCTGCTCTGTGCCTACGAAATTATGTCCCAGACGGCGTGCTTCCTCCTGGGCTAACATAATCACTTTAATAGCTTTTTCTGTGAAGCGTTCAAACATGACCTATATCCATCACCTGCTGCTTGCCCGTGTATGCTGATTTTAGCACAGCAGAAAGATATGGCTGTTTTATCTAAGACAGCTTTAGCAAAAAATTTATAGTTTATTTTCTTAACTTTAATTTTTCTGCTCAATTAATACATATTCACCAGCTAAACGATTAGATATTTCTGTTTTCCAGTTAGCTAAATCATTTTTAAATTGTTGTTCAGCTAGTCCTCCACGCCAAAAGATTAGAGCATCTTCTCCAGTTTTTGCATAATATTTTTTACGTCTACCAGCAAGACGGAAGCCAAACTTTTCATATAAGTTAATCGCAGCTTGATTACTAGCTCTAACTTCCAAAGTTGCCCTTTCTAGTTTACGCTCAATTGCCTGTTGAAGCAAAGCATAAAGTAATAATTTTCCTAGTCCTTGCCTTTGATAATTTGGCTTAACACCAAGAAGAGTAATATGAGCTTCTTCTAGAATTGCCCAAAAACAACCGATGCCAATCAGTTGGGGATTGTTGTTTGGCTTAATTAAGTTTAATGAATGATTGCTTGGTGCAATAACCTGAGTTGAATCACCGTTAGATTCTTGTAGTTCTTTGACCACAAGAGTTAATAAACTGCTATTGGGGCTATCTATTTCTCTTTGATAACCTTCTTTACTCCACAACCCCCCAAAGCATAATTGGTCAATTTCAATAATTTCTGTTAATTGTTGCTCTTTTGCTGAATTAATTATCAAAAATTTCACAATATCTAATTGTAAACTAATTAAAGACAGACTTTTTATGTCTCAAGATTGACCTTAAATAAATTAAATCAGTCGACTAAAAACAAATTAGATTATGCTATCAACCGATTCCAGCTTACAAAATTCTGGACACAAATATTTACCAAATATCACAGACTTCAATCATCCACCTTCTCCTAATCAAGAATTATTACCTCTAACTGCTAAAGTTAATAGCAATGACTGTCTAGAAATTGGTGGTTGCGATCTAACTGAGTTAGTCAAGCAATATGGCTCTCCACTTTATGTTGTCGACGAATTTACTCTTAGAACAGCGTGTCGTCAGTATCGAAATAGTTTTCTTAAATATTATTCTGGAGAATCTCAAGTTATCTATGCTTCTAAAGCCTGGAGTTGTCTAGCTATTTGTCGTATTGTTGACAGCGAAGGTTTAGGTTTTGATGTTGTTTCTGGTGGCGAACTATTTACTACTTTAAAAGCTGGGGTAAAAGGCAATAAAATTTACTTTCACGGTAATAATAAGTCAATTGAAGAATTAAAATTTGCAATTGAAAGTGATTGTACAATTATTATTGATAATTGGTTAGAATTGACTCATTTAGCCGAAATATCTGCTCAAAACTCCCAAAAATCAGTTAGAGTCATGCTTCGTTTGACCCCTGGGATTGAATGTCATACCCATGAATATATTCGTACTGGTCATTTGGATAGTAAATTTGGTTTTGACCCCAATCAAATTCCTGAAGTATTGAGCTATGTAAGTCAAAAACCGAGTTTAAACTGTGTTGGTTTGCACGCTCATATTGGCTCTCAGATTTTTGAGCGTCAACCTCATCAAGATTTGGCAGAAGTTTTAGTAGAATGGCTGCAAAAGGCCCAAGAATATGGTTTACCAATCCAAGAATTAAATGTCGGTGGTGGTTTAGGAATTTGTTATACCGAAGCTGATGATCCACCAACCATTGCTGAATGGGTTCAAGCTGTTGCAAGTGCTATAGAATCAGCTTGTCATAATCGTCAACTACCTTTACCAAAATTAATTGCTGAACCAGGGCGATCGCTGGTAGGTTCGGCTTGTGTTACTGCCTACACCGTTGGTAGTCGCAAAGAAATCCCAGAAATTCGCACTTATATTGCCGTCGATGGTGGAATGTCTGACAATCCTCGTCCCATTACTTATCAATCTGTTTATCGAGCAGTAATTGCTAATCGAATGTCTGCTAAGTTAACAGAAACAGTCACAGTAGCAGGAAAACATTGCGAATCTGGAGACATAGTAATTAAAGACGCTTTACTGCCAAAAACAGAATCAGGAGATATCTTGGTAGTAACCAGTACTGGGGCATACAATTACAGCATGGCTTCCAATTACAATCGTATTGGTAGACCTGCAGCAATTTTAGTTAATCAAGGAGAAGCTAATCTAATTATTCAACGAGAATCTTATCAAAACTTAATTGCGCAAGATTGTTTGCCTGCTAGATTGATAGATTCCGACAAAAACAAAGATTAGTAGTCAACTAGGCTATCTCCGCTTGAAGTGAACAGAGAAGTGTTATCATTGTTGCCTCTTAATTAATCAACCTTCTTTTCCGCCCACCTTTCGTAGCTAAGTAAATAAAAATAATGCAGTCGTCGGGTTTTTTTCCTGACTTTAATTGGATACCTTCCTGGTTACCCAACAGTATAGACATTGCCCTAGTTCTCGCTCTCAGTTATGCCCTTCTGTTAGTCATTGGCGAGGGAGAGCGTCGTAGTCTCTGGATGGTCAGAGGATTTATTGTACTAATGTTAGCTACAGTAATCAGCAAGAAACTAGGGTTAAGCTTACTGGGTTTTCTTCTAGAAAAGTTAGTTCTAGGGGCTGCCGTAGCTATGGCAGTCATTTTCCAGTCTCAATTCCGCCGTTTCCTCGAACAAATTGGACGAGGGGAATTTTTGGAACTGTTTAAAACTTCGGTCAGACCAATTCCTCAACCAGATAGTGTGATTGACCGAATTGTCGATGCAGTTAAAGACCTCTCTCAAAATCGAACTGGGGCCTTAATTTTGATTGAAACAAGTGGTTCATTGGAAAATGAAGATTTTGTTTCCCCAGGAGTAAATTTGAATGCAGAGGTTTCTAAAGAATTGCTGCAAACTATTTTTCAAACTACGACTTTGTTACACGATGGAGCGGTTTTAATTCGTGGTTCTCGACTCATTGCTGCTGCTGTAATTTTACCTTTGTCAGAAAGAACTGCTTCGAGACAATTGGGAACTCGTCATCGGGCAGCAATGGGAATGACGGAAAGGTCGGAAAACTGTATTTGTGTAGTGGTTTCTGAAGAAACTGGTTCAATTTCTTTAGCAGAAAAGGGAGTTCTCAATCGACCCTTGACGAGTAATAAATTAAAAGAACTATTACAGGCAAAATTTGCTCCTACGGTAGAACGAGATGCAGTTCGTTTGAGTCGTAAACTAGGTTTTCAAAGTCGAATTTTATTAAAGCGTTTGTTTCGTTTATCCTCATCAACTTCTCAAGATAAAAATAAATTAGAATAATTGTTTGATTAGAAGATTAAGGTCCAGAAAAGACTGCCGATTCAATATCTTCACGAGAGAGAGAATATTTGAAAGAGCGAATCAAGTCTTTGCCTCGTTCTCCTTTATCTAGATAGCGCACTATTAATTCTTCGGTTTCTAAACAAATCTCTGCTGTCCAAGTTGCCCGCTCTACATACCAACAATGGAGATTAACATCGTCTTGTTGGCAACCAAGATTACTGAGCCATTGTTCTATTTTTGGTAAAGGATGATTGTATAAAGGGGTATCAGATGAAGGAAGTTCCATTGATAGTTAAAGATACTACTTCTAAACATCAATATAAACTAGAATGCTTCTCCTCGGAGATAGGCGATCGCAATTACTAAGACCAGACAACCAACAAAAGTTAATCCTAGAATAAATAACACAAATATTTCTCCCGAAGATAGGGGACGATCTGTGGGGTCTAAATAGGCGGTTTGTGACCATTTGTTTTCAGGGGATTGTTCCCATTGGGTTGGTGCTTGAATGACATTGATTCGAGAATAACCAATTTTTAAATCATAAAGCGATCGCTTTTCAGGACTACTCAGGGTTGCATAAGCTTCGTTGAGTTGCTGAAATTTGGCTTTGGCTATTTCTGGAGGCAGAATTGTTGTGTCTGGATGATAGGTTTTACTTAGTTTTCGGTAACTTCGTCTGATTTCCAGCATTGAAGCTGAAGGATGCAAATCCAAAAGACTATAGTAAGTGTTAGCTAGCTTGGATTTTAAGGGAATTGATTGAGTTTTGGTTTGGCTAGTTTTACTATTTTGTCTCACCCTGTTTCTGAACAATACTAAAGTTATTGGTTTATTTTATTAATAGTTAGCTAATTTTGATGGTCAGATCAACTAACTTACAGGGGATAATAAACATCTGATCACTAAAATAACTATCGTTAGCTGACTTGAGCATGATTTTTGTTAAATTAAACAATCACTTAAAAGCTTTATTTAAGATCAACTGGAAACAACTATGTCTGTCTAGCTTGATTTGTCTGTTGCTGATTACGAGTAACCTGATTGGCTGGATTTCTCCTGCGATCGCAAGTATTAATGATGATAAATACGAGGGCAATATTTTTGTTTTATTTGCTGGTAATGGTTCTATCGTTCCTCCCCGCTTCGATTTAGCAGAATCTTTGCAAAGAAAAACGCCAACTTTTTTGGTCTATTATCTCGATGACAGTCGTGATTGTAAAGAATTTTCAATTGTAGTGACTCGTTTACACGATTTTTATGGACGTGCAGCTAGTTTTATTCCAGTTAGCGTTGATTCTCTACCTCTAAACTCTCATCCTACTCCCGAAGAGCCTGCTTATTATTATGAAGGAGTAGTTCCTCAAACTGTTTTGCTTGATGGTGATGGCAAAATAGTTTTTAATGGCAAAGGACAAGTGAAGTTTGAAGAAGTGGATGATGTTTTTCGTGACTTATTTGATTTATTACCTCGTTCAGAATCAGTTGAATTAAAACGTCGTTCTTTCAATGAATTTAATTCTGAATTGGTTAATTAATCTGAGTTCGAGTTAAACATTTTGAGATCAAGCTCAATAATATAAAAATGATTGGCTGATGTTTGGCAATTAATTATTCAGTTGCGATCGCTTGATTACGGAATGAACTTGGCTTTTTGCCTGTTTTGTTTTCTGTTTCCAACTATTTTGGGTGACGACATGGCTTTTCGTGATTATTTAACAGATTTTTAAGAGTTAGTTAATTAAATAACATAACGTCCCAAAATAACTAGATCTCTCTCAATCTGATCTATGGTTGCTACTCCAGGAAGATAACCCCATTGTTGAAACTGAAGCTTAGTAAATAAATTTAAACTTGGTTGATTATGAGCAAAAATAAACGCAAGCAGCCTTTTAAGCTTTAATTGAGGACTATGCGCGATCGCTTTTTGTAATAAACTTTGAGCAATTCCTTGGCGTTGATCACAAGGGCTAACATAAATACTAATTTCTGCGGTTGCATGGTAAGCAGGACGACCATAAAATGACTGAAAACTTAGCCAAGCAACCACAATTTGCTCTTTTTCTACTACCCAAATAGGACGATTAGCGTCACGATTGTGAAACCATGCTATGCGACTTTCACTAGTCACAGGCTCAAGATCTGCGGTAGCTAATCGACCAGAAATAGAATCATTATAAATAGTCACAATAGTTGATAAATCAGTTTCGACAGCATCACGAATTAACATAGCGACCAAAATGCATCACAAAATTTACTTTAAACTAACTACTTTCTGCGCAAAGTTATAGTTATAATCGCGGTGTTTAAAATTACCGAGATTGGTGTAAGCAACATGAAATATTCTGTCGGCTGGGTAATTAGTTTCCATGCAGACAAAATCTTAAGGTTAAAGAGAAAATTAATTCATCAGTATTGGTTATTACCTCTCTTTACTTTAAGTTTACTGCTGACGACATTTTTCCCTCTTAGTTCAACTCAAGCTTGTAATTTTAATCAAGCTGCCAGAGAATTAAGAGGAGTTTGGCTAACCAATATAGATAGTGATGTTCTCTTTTCTCCTCAAACCACTACTAAAGCGATCGCTCGTTTAGCTCAATCAAATTTTAATACTCTTTATCCTACCGTTTGGAATTGGGGTTATACTCTTTATCCTTCAGAAGTTGCCCACAAGATAACTGGAGTTTCTCTAGATACTACAGAAGGGTTACAAGGAAGAGACGTACTACAAGAAATCATTCAACAGGGACATCAACAAAAAATGTCCGTTATTCCTTGGTTTGAATTTGGTTTTATGGCACCGGCTGATTCAGAGTTAGCCAAACAACATCCTCAATGGCTTACTCAACGGCATGATGGTAGTACAATTTGGTGGGAAGGCAAAGTTCATCAACGAGTTTGGCTCAATCCTTTAAATCCAGAAGTACAAAAATTTATTACCGATTTAATCGTTGAAATTGTTAGTAATTATGATGTAGATGGTATTCAACTAGATGATCATTTTGGCTATCCTGCCGAGTTTGGCTATGATCCGCTTACTATAAAACTATATCAACAGGAACACGAAGGCAAATCTCCGCCAAACGACCCTACCGATGCAGAATGGATTCGTTGGCGAGCAGATCAAATCACTGCTTATATGAAACAACTGTTTCAAGCAATTAAACAAGCTAATCCTCAGGCAATTGTATCTTTATCTCCTAATCCACAAAAATTTTCTCTTGAATCCTTTTTGTTAGATTGGCATCAATGGGAACAAGCGGGATTAATTGAGGAATTAATCATTCAAGTATATCGTCAAGATTTAGATAGTTTCGTTCGTGAATTAGAACAACCAGAAGTAATTACTGCTAGTAATCATATTCCCGTAAGCATTGGTATTTTATCTGGTTTAAAAGGTCGTTGGGTAAGTCTAGCTCAAATTAAACAACAAGTAGAAGCTACACGCGATCGCAATTTAGCTGGAGTATCCTTTTTCTTTTACGAAAGTCTTTGGAATATGGCTTTAGAAGCACCTGAAACTCGACAAACCCTCTTAAAATCCCTTTTTACCCCTAAACTCGAACGTCCCAGTCTTTTAGATTGTCAGAGCGCAACCAATGGATAGCAAATTAAAATTTCTTACAGATGATGATTATCAGCTATTACTAGAAAAAGCTCAAATCACTACTTATCAAAAAAACACTAACATCTTGGAAGAAGGACATCTTTCTACCGCCATATATATTCTTCGTAAAGGAAGCGCGAGAGTAGAACATTCTTCTTTAGGCAAAGGAGTCGCCATCTCTTTTTTATTTCCTGGAGATATTTTTGGCGAAATGTCTTTCATTGAAGATACTCCTACCAGTGCCACAATTATTGCAGAAGAAGAAGTTGAAGTATTTGTGCTTGAAAATACTACTCTTTATTCTTTACTCGTTTCTATTCCTGGTTTATCGGCTCGTTTTTATCAATCTCTGGCGAACAATTTATCTCATCGTTTGCGAGAAACTTCTTTACTAGTTTCATCTCTTCTGAACAAATTTAACTTTGAAATCGAATCTCAGACTAAAAGAACTGGTTATCCAGGACAAAATAATATTCCAGCAGAATTAATTAGCGAAATAGAATTATTCAAAGATAATTTAGTAGAAATTGAACAATCTTTACGCGCCAAAAAAATAAATTTGGAAGAAGCACAACACTCAATTTCTCATGGTTGTAATCTAATTTTTAGCTCTTTAAGAGAATATATTATTCAAAATCAAGAAATAGAACAAGCGATCGGTACTTATTTTTTTCGAGAAACTTTTTCGATTTTTATGCTTAGTAGTTTAATTGATTCTGGATTTCGTAAACCTCAAAGTTACGCTGGTAATTCTTATATTGATTTTTATTTGATTGAGCTATTATCTCAGAATGAACCAGAAGGAGATGGACATCTAGGAATTTACATAGACCGATGGATTCGTTCGATTCCTTCCTGCCTCGCTTTAAAAAATAGAGGTGCAATTATTTCAGCAACTATTAAAAAACTAGCTTTCAATTGGACTTCTGAAGCTTTGATGCCAATTACCAACCTTGCTAGTGGCTCTGCTAGTGAAATCTTAGATATCTATCTAAACAACGAATCGCCCAATGTCCATGTTACTTGCATCGATATGAATCATCGGTATTTATCATC